>NZ_KV818302.1:0-550 GCF_001814885.1 Corynebacterium sp. HMSC068G04
CCTGCCGGTGCTCCACCGTCTGAGGGCAGATTCCCTCCGCCTTCAGCTCGGATATTGCCTTGGCCAGAGCTGGTGCCTTGTCGGTGTTGATGACCCGCGGGGACCCGGCTGTCGTATTCGATCGCAGCGTCTTGGCCAGGAAACGCTTGGCCGCAGCCACATTCCGTTTTGGTGAGAGGTAGAAGTCTAAGGTCTGCCCACCGGCGGTAATAGCCCGGTAGAGATAGCACCACGTGCCGCCGACCCGGATATAGGTCTCATCCACCCGCCAGGACCGGGCCTGCCAGTCGGGTACCTGCCGGTACCAGCGAGTGTGCTTATCCAGCTCAGGGGCGTATTTCTGCACCCAGCGGTAGATCGTGGTGTGATCGACTGGCACACCCCGCTCGGTCATCATTTCTTCGAGGTCGCGGTAGCTCACGCCGTAGCGGCAGTACCACCGCACCGCCCACAGGATGATGTCACGGGGGAAATGCCGACCGGAGAAGATGCCCATGGCTCTGATTATTTCACGTCGGTCTTTCTACTGCCCCAACTTTGCAACAGCACC
>NZ_KV818303.1:0-581 GCF_001814885.1 Corynebacterium sp. HMSC068G04
GCAAATCGTGGACACGTAGTGGAGCTACCTAGGGGTTAGGCAGCTATTTCTTTTCTGCTGTTGATTGAGCCGGTGTGGTTCTCGAAGTCGACGGGGCTGACCATTCCGAGTGCAGAGTGCCGGCGCCGACGGTTGTAGACGACTTCAATCCAGTAGGCAACAGCCTTGCGTGCAGCATCACGGGTAGGCCATCGCTTACGGTCGTAGAATTCAGTCTTTAGCGTCGACCAGAACGACTCGGCCATCGCGTTATCGAAGCACACACCAGTACGCCCCACAGACTGGGCAATGCCTAGTCTGCGGCAGACCTCCCAGAGCTTCTCGCTAGTGAATTGCGTTCCACGGTCAGCGTGAAACACCAGCCCATCAGGAACGTCACCGCGCAGCGTATGCGCCATCCGCAGGGCCCGTTCAACCAGGTGTGTGTCTTGAACACTATCCATAGCCCAGCCCAGTACCCTGCGGGAATGACCATCGCGGACCGCGCACAAGTACAACCAGCCTTCACCGGTGCGCAAGTAGGTAATATCCGACATCCACACCCGATTCAGCTCACCAGTATCAAACATGCGCTTGACCAG
>NZ_KV818304.1:0-240 GCF_001814885.1 Corynebacterium sp. HMSC068G04
CAAGCGTTTGACTACTTCGGCGGGGTCTGCCAGGTTGTTGTCCCCGATAACGCGTCGACGGCGTCGAACGCAATCAGCACTGCCGATAGGAATCGGAAGGTCAACGACACCTACCAGCAGTTCTTGGAGCACTACAACACAGCGGCACTTCCCACACGCGCGCGTCGGCCGAAAGATAAAGCGAATGTGGAAGCTGCGGTAAAGATCGTCACACACAAAGTCATCCACGCCCTTGAAGGC
>NZ_KV818305.1:0-104040 GCF_001814885.1 Corynebacterium sp. HMSC068G04
TATCAGGTGTCTACCAAACAGGGGTCAGGTCCTATCGCGGACAAAGCCACCTACCACAGGTCATCGACGCCATGTTTAATACAGACCAGCTCGAAGCGGAGTCCAAGCGCCTAGACGAGAAAATCCGCGCTCTTGCCAGCGAGATTGAATCATTGGTTGCAGAAAATCAGCGGGTAGCGCAAGACCAGGACCAATACCCCGCCCGCTACACCCAGCTAGAAGCGCGATACCAGAAAACCCTGGGCCGCAAACAAGCCATCGAGGCCGAGATTGCTGCCAAGAGTGCCAAGGCCACTGCGATCAAAACCGCCTACACCCAGTTGGCCGACAAGCCCATCCAGCATTTTCAACCATCCCAGTGGACAGCGCTTATCGACCATGCCGTTATCGGAGCCAACGAGATCCAGTTCGTCTTCAGAATCGGCACTGAAATCACCGTGCCTATTGCTAGCAGGCTGCCAGTTTCTTCCACTTCCTGATTTTGGTGCGAAACGTCGTAAATGGCGCGACGGTGTTGATATGCACCCATTTCCACACCGGCCACGCCGACGGGGTGGAAGAAGCCCACGCACGCTGACCCGAACTAAACAATTCTGATTCGGTTAGACCGCCCACCATTTTGACTATCTCACCAAGCAGGATCTTGAACCTGTCGATCAAATCCTCAGTAGATACCTGCTCCCAGCGTTGGTAGAACGATTCATACAATCCGCCCAGTTGATTCCACTTAAAACCAGGTGCCGGAGTCACCACGTCAAGACCGGCTTGTTCGTCACGTTCCCAGCCGAGCAGTAATTCCATCCAGCCAAGCTGGTAGGCGATCATCTGCCGGGGCGTGCGGTCAACACCGTCAACCAGCCGGTCCCAACCATCGCCAGGAACGCCTACGAACTCGCCGATAAAAAGTTCGCCACGCTTAGTAATCTCTGCGGCTAGTTCATCGCCGGACGCATACGATCTCACCACACACCTCCTCGTGAAACGGCCTTAGGTTTAACGCTTCGTTAGCGCGTTAAACCCTAAATACGCATTTTACTAGGGCAAACAAGATACCCGCTAACGCAAAACCCAAACCCGCTAACGCAAGCGATTTTTCACACCCCCCTAAGCGATACTCGCTAACGCAAAAGGGTACTTATCAAATCCGACGTCTAAGTGGAGCCGCCTGCGAGAATCGAACTCGCGACCTTCTCATTACGAGTGAGATGCTCTACCGACTGAGCTAAGGCGGCACGATGCAGTGTGTATATGCGCCGCCTGAGAGTTTAGCCTAGGCCTGGGCTGATAAAGAAATCGGGCTATCACCTGTAGTGTGCACGCAGCACACGTGCTGGTTAGCGCGCGCCACAGGCCAGGCGCAGGCGGCCCACCATGCCGTCGAAAGCCACCTGCGGGGTGACGTTCTGCGGCAGCTGCTCGCGGCAAGTGCGAATGGCGGACTGAGCAGCCAGCAAGCCATCTTCGCTCACGCGCTGGGCAAGTTCGCTCGCCAGGCCCGCGAAGTCCGGGTGGGTCATCTCCACCTCAGCGCCGACTTTCAGCATGAGCGCATCGCGGTAGATGCCGGCGAGATCCACGAGGGCGATGTCGAGGCCGTCGGAGATGCGTCGTTTAGCGCGCTTCTTGTGGAGCTCTTCCATATCCTTCAGGGCACTGCGGGCGTCGCGCTGCGCCTTCGTCACGCCCTTGCCCTTGGCGCCGACGCCGAAGGATTGCTCAATCTTGGAGCGCTCCGCCTCCTCCGCCGCCGCGTGGGAGTCCTTGGCTTCCTTCTCAATGAATTTCAGCAGCGCCGTGACGGATTGAAAGGCCTGGGAGCCGTGAAAGACATCCTCGGCCAGGTTGATGGCCATGGCGCGGCGCTTCTGCGCGGCGGGCTCGTTGACTAGGTGCCGCGCACGTCCCACGTGGCGCAGGGTGGTCACGGCAGCCAGGCGCGCGTCGTTCTCGCTAGCGCCTTCGGCGACGAGCTGCTTGACCACACCCTCCACACTCGGCGCCGGGATATAAAGGTGCCGGCAGCGCGAGCGCAGCGTGACCGAGAAATCCTCCGGATCCTCCGAGGGCGCCACCATGATGATGACGGTGCGCTCCGGGGGCTCCTCCACGGTTTTGAGCAACGCGTTGGCGGCCTCATTGCGCAGGCGGTCGGCCTTGTTGAAGATGACCACGCGCCACGGCGCCACGCTCGGCAGGCTGGCCGCGCGCCCAATGACCTCGCGGGCCTCGCCGACGGTGATGAACTGCTCCTGCGGGTCCACGTAAACCAAGTCGGTGTGCTCCTGCTTGTCCAGGACGCTCCGGCAGGAGGGGCAGCGCCCGCAGCCGGGGTTGCCGTTCTCGTCGGCAGAAGTGCACATGAGCGCTGCGGCGAAGCATTGCGCGGCCAGTGAGCGGCCAGCACCCGGGGGCCCGGTAAATAGCCAGGAGTGGCTCATCGCCCGCAAGTCGCCCTCACCGCGGGCCGCGCGGGCAGCACTGAGGATGGTGTGGGCGACGGAGGGGGCGTCGGCAAGCCTTTCTGCAACGCTTGATGTAATCACTCGCCCTAGCCTACTGGGATAACTAAAGTGAGTAATCATGAATAGACTGATGCGTGGCGCCCGCTGGTTATGGGGTACTCAATGGCCGATGTACGCCGCGCTCGTCCTTGGCTCCAACATCATCGGCGCCGTTGCAATCATGACCTTCGTGGTCTTCTTTCTCCCCATGCCGGAGATCTCCGACTTCATCGCCCACACGCCCCACCTGTGGACCTATGGCACGCTGTTCGTGACCTTCGCCGTCATCATTGGCATTGCGGTGACCCTGCGGCTGTTCCGGCCGGTGTTGGACTGGCAGCGCAGTCCCGACGACCATGACCCCAATATGGTGCGCAACCTGGTCCTGCGCATCCCGCTCTACCAGGCCGGTGTGGCCGCGGGCGTGTGGCTGCTGGGCATCATCTTGGCGGTGGTGCTGGCAGGCCAGCACTCGGCGCGGCTGGCCGTGGTAGTCGGTGTTTCTGCTGCATTGGCCGGCGGCCTCATCGTGCTGTTGACGTACTTGCAGGCAGAGCGCCTCGTACGCCCCGTGGCTGCGGAGGCCGTGGCCCGGCGTTTCGAGGATTCCACCTTGGAGCCGCCGATTAAGTACCGGCTGCTTTCCACCTGGATGATGACCTCCGGCATCCCGCTCATTGGCATCGTGCTTGTCCTCATGGGCCAACAGGCAGGCCTGTTTAGCCCTGAGACCTCAGACATCATGCCGGCCATCGTCGCGCTGACCGTTACCGCGCTGGGCACCGGGCTCATGGGCACCATGTTCGCGATGATGAGCGTGGTCGATCCCATCATTGAGCTGCAGGACGCCATCAACCGCGTGCGCCGCGGCGAGAGTGACGTCCAGGTGGACATCTACGACGGCTCCGAGCTCGGCGTTCTTCAGGCCGGTTTCAACGAGATGATGCGCGGCCTGCGTGAGCGCCAGCGCGTGCGCGATATCTTCGGCCGCTATGTCGGCACTGAGGTGGCACAGCGCGCCCTGGAGGAACGCCCGGAGCTGGGCGGTGAGGACCGCAAGGTGGCAGTGCTGTTTATCGACGTCATCGGCTCCACCACCTTCGCCGTCAACCACACCCCGGAGGAGGTCGTGGAGGAGCTCAACAAGTTCTTCGAGCACGTCGTTGAGGTGGTGCACCGCAACAAGGGCATCATCAACAAGTTCCAGGGTGACGCCGCCCTGGCTGTCTTCGGTGCCCCGCTGACGGTCTACGACGCTAATTCCATGGCCCTGCAGGCCGCTCGCGAGCTGCGCCAGGAACTGCGCGGGCTGCGGCTGCAGGCAGGCATCGGCGTGGCCGCGGGCCACGTGGTGGCTGGCCACATTGGTGGTGCGGATCGCTTTGAGTACACCGTCATTGGTGACGCCGTCAATGAGGCCGCGCGTCTTACTGAGCTGGCCAAGGACACGCCCGGCCAGGTGCTCACCAACTCCGCCACCCTGCGCGGCGCTAACGAGGCTGAGCAAGCACGCTGGACGCTGATGAAGTCTATCGAGCTGCGCGGGCGCCGCCGCATGACGCAGCTGGCACGCCCTATTCGCCCGACCCTGGCGGAGCGTGCCCTCGGATAAATAAGTCTTTGTGATTCTGGTAGCTTCGGGGCCATGCTCCAACAGCCACATCAGCCCCATCCGCCACGTCAGAATTCGAGTCCTCGCCTCCTCGTCCCCGACGTCGCCCGCGGCATGGCCCTGCTGGGCATTGCGCTGGCAAACGTCTGCACCGCGTGGATTATGAACGACGGCGATGGCCCCGATGCTTATTTCGGCGGCGTGGAAACGCTCGCGGACAAAATCTACGTGGTCTTTTCCGCCATGTTCATCCACGTGCGCGGCCTGCCGATGTTCTCCACGCTTCTCGGTTTTGGCGTGGGGCTTATTGCGATGAGCTTGTGGCGGCGAGGTTTCCCGCTTCGCCGCGCGCGGACGGTGATTGCGAAGCGCTACGGGTTCTTGGCTCTGTTCGGAGCACTTCACTGCCTTTTCCTGTTTATGGGCGACATCATGATGCTGTATGGAGCCATAGGCATACTCCTCGCGCTGCTGCTCCCTGTGACCGACAAAACCCTCATGCGCGTGGCCTATGCACTCTTCGGACTCCAAGTACTCGCCGGCATTGGCATTGGTGTGGCCGCAGTATTCATCGACACCTCAAATTTCAACATCGGCGGTGTCCCTTCACCAGAAAGCTACTTGGGGCTCGTGGGCGAGCAAGCTCTTGCGCTCCTCGCCCACGCTGTGTCCTTCCCCTTTACCGGTGTCATCGCCCTGCCGGTCATGCTCGTGGGCTTCGTGTGGGCGCGCCGCGGCACCTTGGCCGGGGGTCATCGGCGTGAGCTGTGGGCGTGGACCCTTTTGGCCCTAGCCATCATCCTCTTCCTCGGGCTGCCTTGGGGTCTGGCCACGATTGGGGTGCTGGACCCAGCACTAGCGGATCCCCTCAACGCGGCGAATAGCTGCATCGGAATGCTCACCGGGCCGGGCATCGTGGCGGCGGCGACACTTGCCCTAGAACCCCTGCAGCGCCGCGGCGCGCGCCCGTGGTTCCTGTGGCCGCTCATCGCACTGGGCAAGCGTTCCATGACCGGCTACGTGCTGCAGTCCGTGTTCTTCCTGGCGCTGGTCTACCCCTTCACCCTCAACATTGGGCCGGAGCTCAGCGCCGCAGGCCAGGCAGCGCTGGCCGCCGGCGTGTGGCTGGCAACGCTTCTCATTGCCTGCGCGCTCGAGGCAGCAGGCAAGCCCGGGCCCTTCGAGTGGGTGCACCGCCGCCTGTCCTACGGCAAGACGATGCGCCCGGAATTAGGTGCGGCGTCTAGCTCCGAGCCTTCCGCACGAGCCCATCCACCAGCAGCACCAGGCCTATCGTCTGCGCCGCATCCAGGGCTCGGCCACGCAGGCCCGCATCCTGGCGCTGCTCAACCGGGTTCAGGACCGTCAGCGCCTCAGAGGCCAGAAGCAGGTTAGCGCCGTGGCTCAGGCCCTGCGTGGCCTGGTTGGCGCGGAGCTTCTCATCACCGGCTAGCGCGGAGAGTGCAGCCGCCGGGATTCCGGCGACGGCCGTAGCGAGGCGCTCGCCCCGGGTGCGGGAGAGCGCAATACCCGCGGCCCACGCCCCGGCGCGCAGGCCCCAGCCCACCGCATCATTGCGCGCGCCGCGCAGCGCCCATGCGAAGGAAGCGTATTGCACGCTCACGCAGGTTACCCCGAACGTTGTTGGCTCACCGCGCTTGGCGGCTTGGCCTAGGGACGCGGCGATGAGCCCCACGCGGGTCTCCGGTGCGCAGTCCGGGCGCAGGGCCAGCAGCACTGGTACAGCGGCCGTCGTCACCGTGCCGAGCGTGCGCCAGTTAAACAGGCGTGACCAGACTGCAGTCTCCCCCGCGGCGAGCGCGCCGAGGGTGAAGTGATCGCGGCCGGTAAAGGCCGGGCCCACCGCGCGCAGGAGAGCCTCGGTGCCCTCCTGAGTGCGGGCCACCATGTCGCGCGCGAAGCTGGTCTTCATGTCCTGCTACTTCCTGCGCGATCCGGCCTTGACCACGTTCTTCGTGCCCGGCGAAGGCTTCTTCGTGGCCTTCTTGCTCGACTTCTTCGTAGCCTTCTTCGTCGATTTCTTGGTCGACTTCTTAGTGCTCTTCTTCGTCGACTTCTTCGCCCCGCCGTTCGCGGCATCCTTGGCGCGGCGCTCGGAGAGGAGCTCGTTCGCGCGGGCGTCGGTAAGCTGCTCCGGATCGTCACCACGGCGCAGCGAGGCATTCGTGGTGCCGTCGGTGACATACGGGCCAAAGCGGCCGTCCTTAACCGTCATCGGCTTGCCGGAGACGTCGTTATCACCCAGCTGCTTAATCGGCGGCTGTGCGGCCGCGCGGCCACGGCGCTTCGGCTCCGCGTAGATGCGGCGCGCCTCATCCAGCGTGATGGAGAAGATCTGCTCCTCCTTGGCCAAGGAACGAGAATCCTTGCCCTTCTTCAGGTACGGGCCATAGCGGCCGTTCTGCGCGGTGATGACCTCGCCGTCCGAGGGGTCCACGCCCACCTCACGCGGCAGGCTCAGCAGCTGAAGTGCTTCCTCCAAGGTGACGCTGGCCGGCTCCATCGAGGCAAAGAGCGAGGCCGTGCCCGGCTTCAGCTTCTCCTCAACGTACTCAGCAATGCGCTTTTCCTTCTGTTTTGCCGCAGTCTTGGTCTCCCAATTCTTGGCGCGCTTGCCCTCGGCCGCGCGCTGGGCGTCCTCGGCGGCGCGCTCTTCCTTGACGATCTCCTCGGCCTCGGCCTCGGCCTTCTCGCGCTCGTCGTCACGCACCTGCTCGGTCACGTACGGACCGAAGCGGCCTTCCTTGGCCACGATGGTGCGGCCATTCTCCGGGTTCTGGCCCAGCTCACGCCCGCCCTGCGGGGTGGCAAAGAGCTTCTCTGCGAGGGCCTCGTTGAGCTCATCCGGGGTGACCGTCTCCGAGAGGTTAGCGCGCTGGTACTCCACCGTGCCGTCCTCGTTGGTGCCCACGGCGCGCTCGATATACGGACCGTAGCGGCCCACGCGCACGAAGACATCGCGGCCTTCCGCGTCGGTGTAGAGACGCAGCGAGTTGACCTGGCGGGCATCGATAGCCTCCAGGTTGATGTCCACCAGGGACTTCAGGCCGCCGTGGCGGGCGATCGACGCTGCTTTGCGCTCACCAGCCTCGGTGTTGCCGAAGTAGAAGTTATTCAGCCAATCCGTGCCATTCTCCGAGCCGGCCGCAATGGCATCGAGCTCATCCTCCATGGAGGAGGTGAAGTCATAGTCCACCAGCTCGGTGAAGTTATTCTCCAGCAGGCCCACCACCGCGAAGGCAACCCACGAGGGCACCAGCGCGTTGCCGCGGGAGAGCACGTAGCCTCGGTCCTGGATGGTCTTGATGATGGAGGCGTACGTCGACGGGCGCCCAATGCCCAGGTCTTCCATCTTCTTGACCAAGCTGGCCTCGGTATAGCGCGCCGGCGGGTTGGTCGAGTGTCCGTCGGCAGTAACCGCAGCGGTCTTCAACGTGTCACCCTCGTTGAGATGCGGCAAGCGCGACTCTTCCTTCGAACCCTTCGCCGCCACGTCCTCGTAGGCCTTGAGGAAGCCCGGGAAGGTAATCGTGCGGCCAGTTGCGGAGAAGTCGGCGTCGTGGCCGCCGGCGTTGACCGCCGCGGTCACCTTCATCGACGTTCCCTTGGCATCGGCCATCTGAGAGGCCACGGTGCGCTTCCAAATCAGCTCGTAGAGCTTGTACTCCTCGGCGTCGAGCTGCCCGGCCAGCTGGCCCGGGGTGGCAAAACGCTCACCGGCCGGGCGGATGGCCTCGTGGGCCTCCTGGGAGTTCTTCACTTTACGGTCATAGGTGCGCGGCCCGTCGGCCACGAACTCGGCGCCGAAAATGGACGTCGCCGCCTCACGTGCCGCGTCCAGGCCCTGCTTAGACAGGGAGGTCGAGTCGGTACGCATATAGGTAATGTGACCGTTCTCGTAGAGGCGCTGCGCAATGCGCATCGTGCGCTCCGAGGTGTAGTGCAGGCGCCGACCCGCCTCCTGCTGCAGGGTCGAGGTCATAAACGGCGCGGAAGGCTTGCGCGAATAGGGCTTGTGCTCAACGCTGGCCACGGTCATGGTGGAGCCCTCCAGCGCGCTGGCCAGCTCCTCCGCCTGGGCCTGCTTGACGACGACCACCTCGTCGCTCTTCAGCTGACCCCTATCGTTGAAGTCGCGGCCCGCGGCCACGCGCTTGCCGTCGAGGGCGCTCAGGCGCGCGTCGAAGTCCGGCGTGGACGTCAGCGTTGCCGTGAGATCCCAGTACTCGGCGGGGATGAACGCCATGCGCTCGCGCTCGCGCTCGACGATGACGCGGGTGGCCACGGACTGCACGCGGCCAGCCGATAGCCGCGGCATGACCTTCTTCCACAGCACCGGGGAAACCTCGTAGCCGTAGAGGCGGTCCAGGATGCGGCGGGTTTCCTGGGCGTCGATGAGGTTTTCATCGAGCTCACGGGTGTTTTCCGCGGCCTCCAGGATGGCGGACTTGGTGATCTCGTTGAAGACCATGCGGCGCACCGGCACCTTGGGCTTGAGTACTTCCAGCAGGTGCCAGGCAATGGCCTCGCCCTCGCGGTCGGGGTCTGTTGCGAGGTAGAGCTGATCGCACTGCTTCAGCTTGGCCTTGAGGTCAGCGACCTTCTTCTTCTTGTCCTGGCTGATGACGTAGAGCGGGGTGAAGTTATCCTCCGGGTTCACACCGAGGCGCGCCCAGGATTCCTTCTTATATTTGGCGGGGACGTCGGCAGCGCCGCGGGGAAGGTCCCGGATGTGGCCGACGGAGGCCTCAACAATGTACTTATCGCCGAGGTAAGGCTGAATCTTCTTCGCCTTGGTTGCTGACTCGACGATGACCAGGGTCTTCCCCGGGCCGGTAGCTTCTGCCACTTCGACTTCATCCCTTCCGATGGCTAGTCCTCTGCTGGGCAATTGCCCCTAGAGTACACAGATAGAGGTTCACTCTAGTTATTCAGGCCAGTACACGTCCACACAACAGGGGGTCTATACTGGCCGTCCGAGGATTCGCCTCACAGTACACAACCGGGAGACAGCGTGATTGCGTCTATTACTGCATGGTTCGAGGTCATCATGGCCACACAGTGGATTTATCCGCTGGTGGGCTCGCTGATTTTCCTCGACTGCTTCTTCCCCGTTTTGCCTTCAGAGGTTCCCCTCAACATGGTGGGCGCCTGGTCTGGTTCCCAAGGATTCCCCCACCTCCCCACCATGTTTTTCGTCGCCATGGTTGCCGCCATTTTGGGGGATAACTTGTGCTTCCTCCTAGGAACCCGGCTCATTGCCCTTATTAATAGAGCCCAAAAGGGCACGAAGGCTTATGACGCCTTGACGTGGGTCAAGCGCAACATTCGACGCAGTGGCGGCGCAGCCATCATCATTGCGCGTTTCATCCCCTCGGCCCGGCTCTTCATGACGATTCTGCTGGGCTCGATGCGTTACCCATGGGCGTTGTTTTTCTTCTTCGACACCTTCGGTGTCCTGCTGTGGGTGGCCCAAGCGCTGGCTATCGGTTACCTCGGCGGCGTGGCCTTCTCTGGCTCGCCCGCTATAGCCATGCTCATTTCCATCATCGCCGCCGTCATCATCGGCTTCGGCCTACAAAAAGGCCAGAATAAGCTGCTGGAATGGTGGGATACCCGGCGCGGCTATGCCGAGTCTCCCTAAACCACCTCGACGTTGGTGGCCTGCTGGCCTTTAGCGTCTTCCCCAATCTCAAAGGAAACGCGCTGGTTATCTTCGAGAGTGCGGAAGCCGGTTCCTTGGATCTCGGTGTAGTGCACGAAGATATCGCCGGAGCCGTCCTCCTGCTCAATGAAGCCGTAGCCTTTTTCGGCGTTGAAGAACTTGACGGTACCGTATGCCATGATGAGTTGTCCTTTGCGGAAATAAAGTAGTGCAAACTAGTGCACCAGTGTGCCACGTTTGGACACCTACAGCAGATTAGTGGAGGCAAGCGTGAGTGAGAACCCTCTGGGTGAGGAGCTCGTCGAACACCTTGTTGAGCGTTTCCCCGAGTCCGAGCTAACGCACTTCACCACCCTGCCCGCCCAGCCCGCGAGCTATGCCGAGTGGCCAGAGTGGGTCCTGCCGGAGTTGCGGGCAGTATTGGAGGAACAAGGTGTGGCCAAGCTCTATGCCCACCAGGTTGCCGTGGCCCAGGCCGCGTGGGAGGGGCGCGACGTGGTGGTCTCCACCGGCACGAGTTCCGGAAAATCGCTGGGCTACCGTTTGCCCATTCTGTCCCGCCTGGCGCAGGATTCGACCGCGTGCGCGCTCTACATCACGCCAACGAAGGCGCTGGGTTCGGACCAGCTGCGCGCGGGGCTGGAGCTCACCCAGAACATTGCCGCGCTTGGCGACGTCCACCCCGCCCCCTACGACGGCGATACCCCCACCGAAGCGCGCGCTGGCATCCGCGATCAGGCGAGGTTTATCTTTTCCAACCCGGACATGATTCATTCCTCCCTGCTGGGCGCGCATCAGCGCTGGGCACGCGTGCTACGGCACTTGAAGTTCATCGTCATCGATGAGGCGCATGCCTACCGCGGGGTTTTCGGGGCGAACGTGGCGCTCGTGGTGCGGCGTTTGCTGCGGCTGTGCGAGCACTATGGTTCACGGCCGGTCATTATTGCGGCGTCGGCGACCATGCGGGATCCCGCCCGGCATGCCGCGCGGCTGACGGGGCGCGAGTTTCTCCCCGTAACCGAGGATGGCGCGCCGACGGGCGCACGGACGGTAGCACTGTGGGAGCCGGGCTTCATGGAGGGAATTGAGGGCCAAAACGGCGCCCCCGTGCGCCGCGCCGCCACGACGGAGGCGGCCTGGATGATGGCCGCGCTCGTGGCGCAAGGCGCTCGGACGTTGACCTTTGTGCGCTCACGACGCGCGGCGGAAACCACGGCGCTGCGGGCAGCGGAGGAGCTCTCCGGAAGGTTGGGGCGGCCGGATTTCGCGCGCCGAATTGCGGCCTACCGCGCGGGGTATTTGGCCGAGGACCGCCGCGCGCTGGAACAGGCGCTGGATAATGGTTCACTGCTCGGAGTGGCCACCACCTCGGCTTTGGAGCTGGGCATTGACGTCGGCGGGTTGGATGCCGTGGTCACCGCCGGATTCCCGGGTACGGTCGCCAGCTTTTGGCAGCAGGCCGGGCGCGCGGGCCGCCGTGGCCAGGGCTCGCTGGTGGTGTTGGTGGCCCGCGATGAACCGATGGACACCTACCTGGTCCACCACCCGGAAGCGCTGTTAGGCCGGCCGGTGGAGGCCAGCGTGTTCAACCCAGCTAACCCCTACATCCTGGCCGGGCACGTGTACTGCGCGGCGGTGGAGAAGCCGCTAAGCGACGCCGACGTGGCCGCCTTCCGCGCCGAATCCGTGGTCCACGACCTAGCCCAGCAAGGCTTGCTGCGCCGGCGCCCGCAGGGCTGGTTCGCCGCTCCCCTGCCGGCTGGCTCCAGCGATCTCACCCCGGAAACCGCGCACACGGCAGTCTCGCTGCGCGGCGGTTCGGGCGAGGAGGTCATGATTGTGGATTCCTCCGATGGCCGCCTGCTGGGCACCATCGATTCCGCCCGCGCGGTGAGCCAGGTGCATCCCGGCGCGGTGTACCTGCACCGTGGTGAGAGCTTCGTCATCGAGGAACTTCACCTCGGCGGAGGCGATGGTTGGGCGTCCGCCGAGCCGGGCGTGGCCCTCGCCGTACCGAAGGCGCCGGACTACACCACGCAGCCGAAGTCCACGACGGACATCCGCATCCTGAGCGAGGCCGATGACCTGGTGAACTACGCCCCCGGCCTGTGGGTGGCCAGCTTGGAGGTTGAGGTGACCGATAAGGTTACCGGCTACCAGGTGCGGCTTCCCGATGGCTCCGTGGGCGAGGATATCCCCCTTGACCTGCCGGAGCAGCGCCTGGTGACCCGGGCGGTGGCCTACACCATCGATCCGCTGGCACTCGCAGCGATGGGAGTCACCGCCGGGCGCACCCCGGGCACCCTCCATGCAGCAGAGCACGCCGCCATTGGGCTGTTGCCGCTCATTGCCACCTGCGACCGCTGGGATATCGGTGGCGTGTCCACCGCGCAGCACGCCGATACGGGCTTGCCCACGGTCTTTGTCTACGACGGCCACCCCGGCGGTGCTGGCTTCGCCGAGGAAGGTTTCCGGCGCTTCCCTGAGTGGATCAAAGCCACCTTCGAGGCCGTGCGCTCCTGCCCCTGCGAGTCCGGCTGCCCGTCGTGCGTGCAATCCCCCAAGTGCGGCAACGGCAACAACCCTCTGGACAAGGCAGGCGCTATAGCCCTCCTCGGCGCGCTGGTCACCATGACCTCTTAGACCGGACCAGCGCGGGCAATAGCGCTGCGCCCGCGCAGCCGGGCAGTAACCTCAACGTCGCGCCCATCGATGACGCAGGAGCCAAGCTCCGCGCCGTTGAGCGCGGCAATCTCTGTGGCCTTCGTGCAGGCCTCCCTGCCCTTGGCCACCTCCCACGCACCGGCCACGGCGGCGAGGTCCGCCGCCACCTGCGCTTCGTGCCGCGCCACGACGAGTGAAGCTATCGCCGCGACCGCCAACAGCAGCGAAGCCACCGCGGCGATGATCCCGGCGGTGACGACGGTGGCATAGCCGTCCTCACCCGCTAGGAGTCTCGCCCATCTGCGCTGACGACGCCTCATGGCTGCACCCCGTTGTTCCCACCCGCTGCCATCTCCGCAGGAAACACCGCCTGCGCGCGCATGGTCCCCAGCGGTGCCGGCACGGCGGCCTCAGCGGTCATAAGCCCGGAGCCTTCGCTCACATTCACGGTCACTCCCTCGCGTTGAAAATCCACGCCAATGGCGGCGGAGCGAGCAGCAGCGCCCGCGGCGTCAACGGCAGCGAGGTGGGCCGACAACGTGGCGATGCCACCCACGATTCCCGCGGCAACGATGACGAGCGCGAACAGCGACAATGCCGCCTCGATGGTGACGGAGCCGGCGTCATCAAGCGCGCGCATTAGCCTGGGGTGTTGGACAGGGCGTCGGTGATGATGGACGTGATGGCGCTGGTAACTTCGCCGCCATTGACCACGGCATAGAGGACCGCGGCAAGGGCTGCGGCCGCTAAGCTCCCCATGGCGTACTCAATCGTGGACATACCATCATCATTTCCTAATAGTGACTGGTAGTTTACCTTTTTCTGCATGATGTACCTAGCTTTCTTTTCCTGTGTTTGTGTCGGTTATGTGTACTGAGTTGGTGAGTGGTTAGTTGTATGTGCTGATTTAGAAGAGTTGCTGCCCCAAGCTGATGAGGACAGGTATCAACCCAAGGACCAGGAATGCGGGAAGGAAGCACACTGCCAGCGGTGCTGCGATGAACACGCCAGCGCGTTCCGCCCGCGCGGTAGCTTGTGCCGAGGCTTCGGCACGCAGCTGCGCCACCAAACGGTGGCACCCAGTCGCCATGGCCGCGCCCGATTCGCCGGACAGCTGCGTCAGTCGCACCAGTTCTTCCAAATGCGGCTGACTGGCCAGCGCCGACCACGCGGTACTCATGGGAACCCCCACCCCGATGAGAGCTGCCGCCTCCGACCAGTGTGGTGACGCCTCAGCGACAGCTAGCACGGCACTGCGCGTGGAGAGACCAGCCTCTAGGCAAGCAGCAAAAAGCTCCAAGTCGCTTGCCGCATCGAGCGCGCCGTATTCTGCCGCTGGGCCATCGCGCGGCGTCTTCGGGCGCGGTGTGCGCGACCCTGACTGGGCTATCCTCCCGGCTGGCGCAGCAGCAGTAATAGCGAGTGCTGCAGCCAGCAAGGCAGCGGATAAATACGTCACGACCATCACTGCGCTGCCTTCCGCAATATCAAGCGCGACCAGATGAATCCGGCGCAGACGAGTGCCACGCCGACGTCGAGAAGCAGGCCACCGAGACCACCGCCAAGCAAAAGCCCCAAAGAATCCGCGCCCATCGCCCCGCCCATGAGGATGCCCGCCAGCGGCAAGCACGCCAGGATGACCGCGGTGGCCTGTGGCCCTTGCAAGGAGGCCGCGGTCTCACCGGCATGGCGGCGCGCGGTATCCAGCTGGCTTTGGGCCTGCTCAATGAGGCTCGCCAAGGCCACGCCATGGCGTCCGGAGAGCGTGAGCAACGCCGCGTAGCGCCTAACCTCCGGCACGGTGAGAGCGACTGCGGGTTCCCCGCCCTGCGCCGCGAGGCCCGCTGCCGTGTTCAATGCGCTGCGCAACCCTTCTGGGGTTGTATCAGGTAGGGATTCTGCGCCCCGGCGAAGCGCGCCCGCCGTCGTCGATCCCGCCCGCAGTTCAGCCGCAACAGAGCCAAAGTAGGAGGCGAGCGCTTCTGCGCCGCGGCGCTCGCGCCGGGAAGCTGCGAGGTCGTTGGCAAACCACAGCGTACAAGCCAGGATGCAGCCGGCCGCCACCACAACCGTCGGCCGCCCGAAGAAGACACAGCACCCCACCCCGAGAAAGAGCAGCGCTGGGGCCAGCGAGCGTGACTTCGGCGGCGCCAGCCGCGCCACCGAACCGGGGTTCGTGAGCAAACACGCCGCTGCAAGGAATAGCCACATCATGGTTCCACCCCCAGCCGCGAGCACAGCTGCGCAAACCCAGGAAGGGGGCCGTCTTCGACCGTCCACACCAGCTGCGGTGTAACCGGGTTTCCCTCCAGCACGCCGAGATGCGCTAGCCGACGCCCCTGCGGTGTGCGCTCCATCCCGAGGACCACGTGCACGGCGGCCGCCAGCTGCGAATGCAGCGCTACGCGGTCGAGCCCGCCGAGAGCGGCGAGTGCCTCCATCCGGGCGGGCACTTCATCAACAGAGTTTGCGTGCACGGTGCCCGCACCACCATCGTGCCCGGTGTTGAGCGCAGCCAACAACTCCACGACCTCCGCGCCGCGGATCTCCCCGACGACGATGCGGTCCGGGCGCATGCGTAGCGCTTGGCGGAGCAGGAGCGACATGGATATCTCGCCGCGTCCTTCCGCATTAGCCCGGCGCGAGACCAAGGTCACCGCGTGCGGGTGATTGGGCGAAAGCTCCGGGGTGTCCTCGATGATAAGCAAGCGCTCGGTGGCGGGCACAGAGCCCAACAAGGCCGCGAGTAGTGTCGTCTTCCCCGATCCCGTTCCTCCCGTGACGAGGAAGGAAATCCGTCGCTCAACCACCGCACGCAAGAAATCCTCCAGGCTGGCGTCAATGCTCCCATTGGCCACCAACTCCCCCAGGCTGGTTTGTGCCTGCCGCAACACGCGGAGGCTGATGCACGTTCCGCTGGCCGATGGCGGAGCTAACAACGCATGAAGACGAATGCGGGTGCCATCGGGGCGGGTCAGGCGCCCATCGGCAAAAGGCTGCGCGTCATCAAGCCGCACGCCCGCCACCGCAGCCAGCCGTGTAGCAAGCTGGCGCACCTCGGCATCATCGCTAAAGCCGATGTCACGCGGCTGCAGGCCCTGCCCGCAATCAACGAAGCAGGAATCGGGGCCGTTGACAACGACATCGGTCAGCCCCGGCAGCGACAACACTGGTTCCAGCAGCCCCAGCCCCACGGAATCGTGGCGCAGACGCTGCAGGAGGTCAAGCACATCAACATCGCTGATGACGCCGGCTTCCTGACGAATGCGCCGCGCCAAGGCCGGAGCATCGTGGGCAAGCTGCGGCTCGGAGGCCACGATGGTGCGCATCGTATCGAGCAGGCTCATGCCACGGCCTCCCAAATCTGGCGGGTCACCCGCGTCAGGGCGCGTGGCAGCTGCCGCGGCAACCCACTCGTTTCTACCGTGCGGGTCAGACCACGGATGGTCGGCAGGTCAGCGATGGGATCCGCATGGGTGACCGTGGCAATGTCGCTGGAATCGAGGCCTGCCCACTGGCGGTGGCGCACGACGACGGAGCAGTCCTGCGGCCGGGCGCGAAGCTCTGCTACCAGCTGCGCGCAGGCGGCAGCCGCCCGCACCTCTGCGGCGGTCAGCAACACTACGTGATCCGCCGCATCGGGGATATCCCACGGAGGGCAGTCCACAACCACGGTCCCTGGGTATAAGCAGGCGGCCTGCATAATGGCCGCGCGCCGTGTCGTGCTCATCGCAACCGCCTCTGCGCTGGCCGACCTCGCAGCCGAGAGAACCGCGATGCCATCTGGGGTGGTGGGCAATGCACGGACGAGGTCTGCCGCATCAACCGCACCGGTCCCCGCAGCGAGATCCGGCCACCGCGCGCCGGGCTTGTTTTCAATGCCGATGAGCAAGTCGAGCCCTCCGGAATTGGGGCACGCATCAACCAGAAGGTCCGCGCCCGCCTCGCGGGCCAGCGCCGCCGCCACCGTCGAGACCCCCAAGCCACCAGCGGAACCGGTCACCGCTACGGTCACGCCAGTGGACACCGTTGTCTCGGGACTGGTTTCTGTGGCGAGCGCACCTAGGAGTTCTTTGGATTGCGCAGGCAGGATAAAGGCAGCTGTGGCCCGGCAGCATAGTGCAGCTTCATAGTCGATCGGCCCCGGGTCGAGCGCCACAAAGTACACCCGTGGATGTCCCGCCACCAGGCGAGCTGTCAGCGAATCAGCCAAGACGGCATCCGCCTTGGGCAGGTGCCGGGAGAAGTCCCGCGGATCCTCCACAGTGCTCACTTCCGCAGTACTGGCAGCGGCCGCGGATGCTGCCTCTGCTCGCAGTGTGGAGTCCCCAACGGCGATAACTAGGTGAAACGTGCTCATGCCTGAAGCATGCGCGAGCGAACCAACCGCGCGCTAGGGCTACCTAGCCGCCTGTGGATAACTCGGCTGTTTTCGCGTCATTCGCACCCATTTTGCTGACTCTTAAACAAAGTTACGGGGCTTAGGTACCGATAATTCACAGGGAACCAAAAACTTGCCTCTTAAGCGGGCCCCGCGCCGGGCTGAGTGCCCCAAAGCAAATACCCCCGAGCTGCGCTCGAGGGTATCGCAATAAGTGCGGTAGATAATGGCTTGGTTAGCCATCAAACTCGGGTGGTGAGTCTGAGACTCGGCCCGAGGGGCGCTTGCTTTTAGCCTGCGGCTATGGCGTTCAGCGCCTCACTTAAGAGTATCGTTGGCGCTTCAATTCTGTCAATGACCTCTCATGGCTTGTCTCAATCTTCAAAAGTGATGTACGGCAGTCACTGAAGTGACTCTCACCTAATGCAGCCGCAATACCTTTCGAAAGCCTGGCCTTTGGCGAACGATCTTCCAAGAAGGCCTCCAAACCCACGTCTTCGATCTTCTTTCGCGCATGGAAAACCGAACTAGCTAGCAAATCCGCCACCTGCAGAGCCGGACACGTCCGAGAATCCAGGCTAACCGCCGTTGCAAACCGCTTATTTCCAAATCTCTGATTGAGAGAATTCACCAGCGCATCTCCATAGGAAACCCCGACAGGAACATCAATGTGATCAAGCAGCACCACCCCAACCTCACGCCGAGTAACCAACCCCCCGTAACAGCCGATCTGTCGCGAACAAATGCCCCTGCCACTGTTCTCGGCTACTCCATGGATCAAAATGTCTCTTGTCCAGAACAAAAGCACCAAACGAGCAGCCCGCGTTTACCGCTGTTTGAAAAATCTCCAGCAAAACAGGTCCAGAGTGTTTAGTGACTTTCGAAAACTTAATCTCGTCAGCCTTTGTGAAGTTGTGCTGCTCACGACATGCCTTAATCTCTCTCGAAAGGAAATCAGGATCCCCCGTTCGAACAGCCGCAACAACAAAATACTTCCCTAAGGTTCCTTTACTCCCTGCTTCATCAACAAAGTAGACGGTGCTTTCTGTAGCAAGTGGCAAACTCACTTGAGGGGGAACGGAACCTCCTCGGCGAGAGGAAGAATTTGAACGATAGCCTGTCACGACTGAGATTATATCGCCACGCCAGGACATTAAATACGAACAGTTTGATGGCGGAAAAATTAAAAAGGTGATGGCCCGCGCCTCGGGGGGGTGTGCGCGGGCCATCGGTAACCCGGCATCGGGGGGGTGCGCCGGGGCAGGCCGCACTGTATATCGGGGCCTTGCACATCACATTATGACATGCGAGGGAACAGATGACAACAGCGAGCGACAACATTCCTTGAGATCCCTAACACCGTGCCGATACACTCCCGATTCTTCCTGCTAAGAGGTTACGATGAGCAGGGTAACTCGCACACAGACGGCAGGCCTTCCTCGATGACCGGTACCCCTTTTCCCACTGACGGCGCCACCCGCGCGGCCGCGTTCTTCGACTTGGATAAAACGATCATCGCCACATCCTCTGCCTATGCCTTCGGCCGCGAGTTCATGCACAACGGGCTCATTACCCATGCCGAGGCGCTCCAACTGTCCTTAGCTAAAGCCAGCTATATGCTCGCTGGGCACAGCAGTGAGCATATGGACACCACCCGCGATCAACTCGCCGCGATGGCCGCCGGCTGGTCCGTTAAGGAAGTCCACGACATCGCGGTGGACACCATGCACTCAGTGGTCACCCCCGCCATTTATGCGGAGGCACGCGCGCTTATCGACGCCCACCGCGCCGCCGGCCACGAGGTGGTGATCATCTCGGCGTCGGCAAGCGTACTGGTCGAGCCCATCGCACAGGAACTGGGCATCAAGCACGTCGTGGCCACCGAGCTCGCCGAGGAAGACGGCCGGTTCACCGGGGAAATCCTGTTTTATTGCAAAGGCGCCGCAAAAGCTGAGGCACTGGCGCGCATTGCCCAGGAACTCAACGTGGACCCCGAAGAATCTTTTGCTTATTCCGATTCCGCAACGGATATCCCGATGTTGGAGCAGGTTGGCCACCCCGTTGCCGTGAACCCGGACCGCTTGTTAAAGAAGCATGCCCTTGCCCATGACTGGGAAATTCGCACGTTTAAACACCCCGTTCCCCTCTTCACTGCCCCCAGCGCCCGCGAGTTCGGTATTGGCTCGGCCGTCGTGGCCGGCATCGCTGCCCTAGTGGTTGGCGGTGTTTTCTTTGCGAGGCAGCAGCTGCGCGATTAAGCCGCTTGCGCGATGCCGTCGGCTTCGCGGGCGCCGGCCTCCCAGGCGTCGAGAAGCAGCGTGATGAGCGCCCCCGGATCCTTGTCATAAGCGTCCAGTGCCGCACGGTAGTCCGCGCGATGGCGGTTGAGGTAGGTCTCGGGCACGGCGAATCCTCGCGGATCGAAGCCGGTGTGGATGGCGGCGGTGCGCGCGGCGACGAGCGCCACGGCAGTGCTACGCGCACCGAACAGCGAGCGCGCGGCGATCTCCGCGTGCACCACCACCGGCAATAAACGGTCGAAATCCACGCCGGCTCCGCGCGTGATGAGCTGCGCCAGCGCCTGCGCCACCGCCGGGTTCTGATCGGGGCGGCCCGCACCGCCCGCAGCAACATCGATCCGGGCTAGGACCTGCAGCGGGGCCCGCGCGAAGGTGCGCACCGTGGCCGCCTGTTTTTCGGGAGCGAGGAGGGAATAGGCGCTGACTGCGGGCGGGATACTGTGCGCGTCGAGCGGCGCGCCGTCGATCGCCGCGGCCGCCCGCGCACCGCGCAACAGCGATTCGGAAGAAATAACGTCAAACTTGCGCAAGCCCGCGGGCCGACGGTGCACGCGCGCTATCGCTGCGACGGCAGAACCGGCTTTGTCCTCCACCCCAGAAAGGGCCATCAGCGGGGTCAGCGGGTCAGAATGCGGCATACCCATTACAATAACGCCGTACCCACTTTGCGGGCCGCACCACATGAACTCTGGAAAGTTCATTACTATGGCCGATATAGATTGCGACAAAACAGTAGGAGTATTAAACCGTGAGCAACGACGGACTATTCACTGACGGGTCCAACAAGTTCGCCCCGAAGGTAGACAGCATTCCCTTGAGCGATGCGGATACCTCCCGCCGTGGCGAAGCATCCATCGGCCAGCTCGTGTCCAACGCCACCGAGCAGATGTCCCAGCTGGTTCGCTCTGAGGTTGAGCTAGCCAAGACCGAGCTCGCTGCTTCTGCCAAGAAGGGCGGCATCGGCGCGGGCATGTTCGGTGTGGCCGGCACCGTGGCTCTGTATAGCTCCTTCTTCTTTTTCTTCTTCCTGGCGGAGCTGCTGGCCGTATGGCTCGACCGCTGGGCTGCCTTCCTGATCGTCTTCCTCATTATGGTCGTCTTGGCCGCCGTCGTGGCCTTTATCGGTTTCAAGCAGGTCAAGCAGGTCAAGGCCCCGGAGAAGACCATCCAGTCCACGAAGGAACTCAAGAAGCTGGTTCCGGGGAAGGCTGAGAAGTCCATCGAGCGTGGTCTCTACACCTAAACCCTCAGGGTCCTTTCTCTCTCTCTTTACAGCCCCGCCCCGAGCACATGCGTTCGGGGCGGATTTCGTCTATCTACCCTCCCCCTTCGAAAGGCCCGCCCCTATGAATCCCCTACCGCCCTCCGTAGTGGAGCTTGACGGCCCCTTTGAGCACGAGTTCCTGCACACGCGCGGCATCCGCCTGCACGCCGTCACCGCCGGCAACCCGGATGACCCGCTGGTGCTGTTGCTCCATGGTTCTTTCGGCGGGTGGTTCGACTTCCGGAATGTCATTGCCCCGCTTGCCGACGCCGGCTTCCACGTCGCCGCCCTCGACATGCGCGGCTTTGGCATGTCCGATAAACCACCGCTCGAACCCGGCCAGGATATCCGCGTGGCGGTTGGCGATGTCAGTGGTGCCATCCGCGCACTGGGCCACGATGATGCCTACCTGGTTGGCGGGGATACCGGTGGTGCGGTGGCATGGGCGCTGGCAACCGAGCGGCCCGAGCGGGTGCGCGGGCTGGTTTCTGTTTCGGCAGCACACCCAACTGATTTGCGCCGCGCCATCGCCGCACGCCCCTGGGATTTCGGGTGGGTTCTCCTACGCGCGGCGTTGTGCCGCATGGGAAAAATTGGCGCCCCGAGACTCCTGCTGCGGGAAGATACCTATCACCGAGAGATGGATCTCGACGCCCTCGGATCCTTCAGCGGCGCCGAGCGCGCGGAGGCCCTGCGCTTGCGTGTGGCCTCCTCACGTATTGGAAACGTCCGCCGCGGAATCATCTGGAACCACCGACTGCGTACCGCCGTGGTCCCGCTGAGTTGGCTCAAGCTCAGCGTGCAGTGTCCGACGCTGTTCATTCATGCCGATCAGATGTTGTGGCGGCCGGTAGCCCGGCGCGCGGCGCGACGCTGCCGTGGGGGCTTTACCGCCACCACCATCCCCGGCGCCAAGAACCTCCCCTACCTTGAGAACCCTCACGGTTTTACCCAGACCATCACTCAGTGGCTGCGAGATAGGTAACATTCATCCCCCTCCGTGTCCCACCCCTCTCAGGGGGATGGGACTTTTTTCATTCTCCAACAAAACCGCAGGTCAGGAACAAATACCTACCGATCTATAGCTTTCATTGCAGGACATATTTTTCGATTCCTTGTATATGAGGCGCGCCACGCGGTAGCTTCATATAAAACCAACATCACAGGTTTTCTACATCTTTCGCACCACGGAGGTCTAAGACCCACATGACGCTCAAGAAGACACTTGCTGCTCTCTCTGTCGCTACCCTGCCGCTCACCCTCGCGGCCTGTGGTGGCGATAACTCCGGTTCGGACTCTGCTTCCGGCTCCGCATCCGGTGACGGAATCGTCACCGTCAACGGCTCCGAGCCGCAGAACCCGCTCATCCCGGCCAACACCAACGAAACCGGTGGCGGACGCATCGTCGATTCCATCTACGCCGGCTTGGTCTACTACGACGGCGACGGCGAAGCCCAGAACGAGCTGGCTGAATCCATCGAGCCGAACGATGACAACACCGAGTTCACCGTCAAGCTCAAGGAGTCTAAGTTCTCCGACGGCTCCCCGGTCACCGCGAAGAACTTCGTGGACGCCTGGAACTACGCCGTGGCCAATGACCAGCTCAACGCTTCCTTCTTTGCCAACATCAAGGGCTTCGAGGAAGGCGTGAAGGAGATGGAAGGCCTCAAGGTCGTCGACGACCTCACCTTCACCATCGCACTGAACAGCCCGGAGCAGGACTTCCCGGCACAGCTGGGCTACTCCGCGTTCTACCCGCTGCACGAGTCTGCCCTGGAGGACATGGATGCCTTCGGCCAGAACCCGATTGGTAACGGTCCCTACAAGCTGACCGAGTGGAACCACAACCAGGACGCGACCGTCGTCCCGAATGAGGAGTACAAGGGTGGCCAGACCCCGCAGAACGACGGCATCAAGTTCGTCTTCTACGCTGGCCAGGACGCTGCCTACGCCGACCTGCTGGCAGGCAACCTGGACGTCCTCGACGCCATCCCGGACGCCGCTTTCGACGTCTACGAGACCGACCTCGGTGACCGCGCTGTGAACCAGCCGACCGCCGTGTTCCAGTCCTTCACCTTGGGTGAGAACCTCGAGCACTACTCCGGCGAAGAAGGCGTCCTGCGCCGCCAGGCCATCTCCCACGCCATCAACCGCGAGGAGATCACGGACACCATCTTCAAGGGCACCCGCACCCCGGCCAAGGACTTCACCTCCCCGGTTATGCCGGGCTACTCCGAGGACATCAAGGGCAACGAGGTCCTGAAGTATGACCCGGAGAAGGCCAAGGAACTGTGGGCTGAGGCCGACAAGATCAACAAGTGGGACAACCCGACCCTCGAAATTGCCTACAACTCCGACGGTGGCCACAAGAGCTGGGTGGATGCAACCACCAACTCCATCAAGAACACCCTCGGCATCGAGGCTGTTGGCGCTCCATACCCGGACTTCAAGTCCCTGCGCGATGAGGTGACCAACCGCACCATCAAGACCGCCTTCCGCACCGGCTGGCAGGCAGACTACCCGAGCCAGGCCAACTTCCTTGCTCCGCTGTACAAGACCAATGGTTCGTCCAACGACGGTGACTACACCAACCCGGAGTTTGACAAGCTTCTCGACGAAGCCCTGACCTCCACCTCCGAGGAAGACGCAATCAAGAAGTACACCGCGGCCCAGGAAATCCTGTTCAAGGAACTGCCGGCCATCCCGCTGTGGTACTCCAACGCCACCGGCGGCTACTCCGAGAACGTCGACAACGTCGTCTTCTCCTGGAAGTCCCAGCCGGTGTACTACAACATCACCAAGAAGTAACGCCACCTTTGCTACTTCGCACGACCCCCGCAACCTCCGTGAGCGGGGGTCGCCCCACGTTTTCACCCCCGAAGTGTGATTAGAAACGCGCTATAGATTTCCCGGAGCGTGGGATCACACATTAGAATTCTCGTAAGCTTTGACCTGCGTCCCAAAAATCGGAGAACGCTGGCAAGCACCTGCCCCACAATGAGTAAAGGACCACACTATGCTGCGCTATATCGGGCGCCGAGTGCTCCAGATGATTCCGGTGTTCTTCGGAGCCACCCTGCTCATCTACGCGCTCGTCTTCTTGATGCCCGGCGATCCAGTCGAAGCCCTTGGCGGTGACCGCGGCCTCACCGAGGCTGCCCGCGCCCGCATTGAGGCTGAATACAACCTCGACAAGCCGTTCATCATTCAGTATCTGCTCTATATCAAGGGCATCTTCATGTTGGACTTCGGCACGACCTTCTCCGGCGTGCCCGTGACCCAGGTAATGGCTAATGCCTTCCCGGTTACCGTGAAGCTCACCGTCATGGCGATCATTTTTGAATCCGTCTTCGGCATCCTCTTCGGCGTCTTCGCCGGTATGCGCCGCGGCGGCTTCTTCGATTCCACCGTGTTGGTCATCTCCCTGCTCGTCATCGCCGTGCCCTCCTTCGTTATCGGCTTCGTCTTCCAGTACCTCGTAGGCATTAAGTGGGGCGTCCTGCCGGTTACCGTCGGCGCTAACGCCACGGTGAAGTCCCTTCTCATGCCGGCCATGGTGCTCGGCGCGCTCTCCCTGGCCTACGTCATCCGCCTGACCCGCCAGTCCGTGGCTGAGAACCTGCGCGCCGACTACGTGCGCACCGCCCGCGCCAAGGGCCTGTCCAACGGCGCGGTGACCCGCCGTCACGTGCTGCGCAACTCGCTGATTCCTGTGGCCACCTTCATCGGCGCCGATATCGGCGCACTCATGACCGGCGCCATCGTGACCGAGGGCATCTTCGGCATCAACGGCGTCGGCGGCACCATGTACCAGGCCATTCTGCGCGGTGAGCCGACCACCATCGTCTCCTTCACCACGGTGTTGGTGATCATCTACATCATCGCCAACCTGCTCGTTGACCTCCTGTACGCCGTACTTGATCCGAGGATTCGCTATGCCTAATTTCGAGAAAACCACTCCCTATCCGGGCCAAGAGCACTTCGTCTCGGAAACCGATGAAACGGGTCTCGGCGCGGTCGACGCCGTCAAGGACGAGTCCGCTCCCTCCTCTCAGTGGGGCGAGGCATGGCGCTACCTGCGCCGCCGCCCACTGTTCTGGGTCGCTGCCGTGATGATTCTCGTGGCAGTCCTCCTGGCTATCGCACCGGGTCTGTTTACTAGCACCGACCCGCGCCTGTGCGAACTATCCAGGTCCCTCGCACCCGCCGAGCCGGGCCACCCCTTCGGTTTCAACCGCCAGGGTTGTGACATCTATGCCCGCGTGATCTACGGTGCGCGTGCGTCGGTCGCCGTCGGCATCCTCACCACGCTGCTCGTCGTGGTACTTGGTTCAATGATCGGCGCTATCGCCGGCTTCTTCGGCGGCTGGATCGACTCCGTCCTGTCCCGCATCACCGACATCTTCTTCGCCATCCCGCTAGTGCTCGCCGCCATCGTGGTCATGCAGATGTTCAAGGAGCACCGCACCATCGTCACGGTGGTCTTGGTGCTCGGCCTCTTCGGCTGGGTCTCCATCGCCCGCATCACCCGCGGCGCGGTGGTCTCCATCAAGAACGAGGAATTCGTACAATCCGCACGCTCCATCGGCGCGTCGAGCTGGCGCATCCTGTTCAGCCACATCCTGCCGAACGCAGCCGCGCCCATCATCTCCTACGCCACCGTGGCGCTGGGCACCTACATCGTCGCCGAGGCCACCCTGTCCTTCCTGGGCATCGGCTTGCCGCCGACGTTCGTGTCCTGGGGCGGAGACATCTCCGACGCGCAGGCCTCCCTGCGTGTTGCCCCGGCAGTCCTGTTCTACCCGGCGGGTGCCTTGGGCCTGACCGTGTTGAGCTTCATCATGATGGGTGACGTCGTCCGCGATGCACTCGATCCGAAGGCGAGGAAGCGTTAATGACTAACCCACTTCTTGAAATGAAGGACGTTCGCATCTCCTTCACCACGTCGACCGGCGTGGTTGAGGCAGTGCGTGGCGTCAACATGTCCATCTACCCGGGCCAGTCCGTGGCCATCGTGGGCGAGTCCGGTTCCGGTAAGTCCACCACGGCGATGTCCATCCTGGGCCTGCTGCCGGGCACCGGCAAGGTCACCGGCGGCCAGATCCTCTTCGAGGGCGAGGACATCACTCACTACAACAACAAGCAATTCGAATCGCTGCGCGGCGACAAGATTGGCTTGGTCCCGCAGGATCCGATGTCCAACCTGAACCCGGTGTGGCGCATCGGTACGCAGGTCGAGGAATCCCTCAAAGCTAACAACGTGGTGGAGGGTTCCAAGCGCCACGAACGCGTGGTGGAGCTTCTGGAGGAAGCCGGGCTTCCCGACGCCGAACGGCGCGCCAAGCAGTACCCCCACGAGTTCTCTGGTGGTATGCGCCAGCGCGCGCTCATCGCAATCGGCCTGGCCGCCCGCCCGAAGCTACTCATCGCCGACGAGCCCACCTCCGCGCTGGATGTAACTGTTCAGAAGACCATCCTGGACCACCTGGAGCACCTCACCGAGGAGCTGGGCAACGCCGTGCTCTTCATTACCCACGACCTTGGTCTGGCAGCCGAGCGCGCCGAACACCTCATCGTGATGCACCGCGGCCGGATCGTCGAGTCGGGCCCCTCGCGAGAGATTCTGCGCTCCCCGCAGCACCCCTACACGCGCCGCCTTGTCAAGGCCGCCCCTTCCCTCGCCTCCTCCCGCATCCGCGCGGCCAAGGAAGCTGGTGTGGAGGCCAAGGAGCTCAAGTCGGGTGAGGCGATCGGCACCGCCTCCGACTCTGGTTCCACCGCTGCAGATTCCGCTGAAGGTTCATCTTCCGCGGCTCAGGCCCCGGTCATCTCGGTGCGTAACCTCACCAAGGAATTCGATATCCGCGGCCAGCGCGGCGGCAAGAAGCTACTGAAGGCCGTCGACGACGTCTCCTTCGACATCCGCCGCGGCACCACCCTTGCGCTGGTGGGCGAGTCCGGTTCCGGCAAGTCCACGGTCGCCAACATGGTGTTGGGTCTTTTGGAGCCGACCTCCGGCACCATCGAATTCGAGGGCCGCGACACCTCAACGCTGTCGAAGCAGGAATTGTTCAAGCTCCGCCGCAAGATGCAGGTGGTCTTCCAGAACCCCTATGGTTCGCTGGATCCGATGTACTCGATTTACAAGTGCATCGAGGAACCTATGGCGCTGCACAAGGTGGGCTCGCGCAAGGAACGTGAGGCCCGCGTGGCCGAGCTTCTCGACATGGTCTCCATGCCTCGCTCCGCCATGCGCCGCTACCCCAACGAGCTTTCCGGCGGCCAGCGCCAGCGTATCGCCATTGCCCGCGCGCTGGCGCTGCGCCCAGAGGTCATCGTCCTCGATGAGGCTGTCTCCGCCCTGGACGTGCTGGTGCAAAACCAGATCATCCAGCTGCTCGCGGAGCTGCAGTCGGAGCTCAGCCTGTCCTACCTCTTCATTACCCACGACCTCGCGGTGGTCCGCCAGACCGCCGACGACGTAGTGGTCATGAAGAAGGGACAGGCCGTCGAACAGGGCACCGCCGACGATATCTTCGACAACGCCCAGCAGGAGTACACCCGCAACCTCATCAACTCGGTTCCGGGTATGCACCTCGATATCGGCACGGATATCTAGCTCAAGCGCGCCGACTACCCGTCAACCTTGCTGTGGTTGGCGGGTTCGGCATTGACGGGCCTTTATACCAGCGATAGCGGGCCGCGAAAGACGATGGTCTTTATATGCAATTACTGGACCCAAGACTGTTGAAAAACAACCAGCAATTCCATAAAGTGTACGGTGAGCCATATCACTTCTATGGACTCTAAAGGATCTCTAACACAAGGAATTCTGATGAAGAAAATCACCCTTTTAGCTTTCAGTTTGGCGCTCACCACATCTGGCGCGGGACCTTCTGCTGCCGCCACCAACGTGCAACCGTTCAAAATCTGCGAATACGAGAATGGATCACAATGCACCGGATGGTATCCAAATCCGGACACATGCCGAGACATCTTCAATAAGCCAGGCGTTACTGATTACCAGCTTCGCGCCTGCCTTGCTTGGAGTGGGCACGGGAGTCGGGGATAGGAACGCATAATGTCCACTTCCATCGTGATAATTCTTTTGGCTGTCCTACTCATCTCCCTCCCCGCAGGAATGATGCACCACCGCATTAACAAACGAACACATAGCCATGATCCCGAAGTTCGTCAGGCTGCTGTGGACTTTCAACGAGACGTCAGCAGAGGGCAAATGGGCTTTTAATTCACTCGCCCGCCCTCGCCGAAGACCTATTCCAGAAACCTATGAGACGCAGGAGCCGGTTGGGGTGGCGTCGACAAGCTGCGTAACGTCACCCACGTGGCCGCGCACCTCGTCCGCGGTGAGTGCATAGCCCGTATCGGAATCCTCCACGGAAGCACCAAACACAACGCCGAGCACCTGGCCCTCCGGGTTGATCATCGGGCCGCCGGAATTGCCCTGCCGGATGCTGCCGCGCACCGTGTAGGCATCGCGCTCCACACGGCCCGTGGAATAGATATCCGGCCCCGCGATGGTGAGGCGATCCCGCACTCGCGCCGGTTCTGCAGTAAAGGGCCCCGACTGCGGGAAGCCCAAGACGATGGCATCATCCCCCGTCACAGCCGCTTGCTCCGCCCACGGCAAAGGCTCCAAGCCCAACCCGGGGCTATGCAGCACCGCAATGTCCACATCCGAGTTGTAGTACACCACGTGCGCCTCCTTGAGCCCGAGCACAGTATCGAGGTGAACCTTATCCGTGCCGGCCACAACGTGGGCGTTCGTGATGACGTAGTCCGGTTCCGTGACAAAGCCCGAGCCCATCAGCCGGCGCGAGCACGCCTCCGCATCACCCAGCACGTGGATTACGGAAGGTCGCACGCGTTCCGCGAGCTCAGGGTCCTCGATGTTCACTGCGGGAGCATCCACCTCCACATCGGCACCGGAACGCTCCCACGGAGACACCAGCGGCGGCAGCCCAGACTCGTTGAGTAGTGCTGCGATACCGTTCGGCAGCGCCGCTAGGCGCGAGGGTGCCGCTGCATTGAGCGCGCTGAGCACGTGCGACTCACGCAGCGCCTGCCCCGGCCGGCCACCCAGGTTGGATGCCAAAGGCAGGGAAACCAACCAAATCACCACGATGGCCGCCACCGCCTGGAATACCGCACCAATTGAGGAGTCCACGCGCTGCCCCGAGCGGGTGCGCATGCGGTCCCGCAACGCCATGCCAAGCGACGTCCCCACCAGCTGCCCTAAGCCCACCAGCAGAATGAGCACGCCGACAGCCAACAAGAAGCGCACGGCGGCCTGGTCCGCCAAGCCCATCGCCAGCGGGGCAACCACGGTTCCCAGCACCAGCCCCGCAATGATTCCCACGGCGGCGAGGACCGCTGCCAAGGCGCCCTGCCGCCAACCCACGCGAACAGCGAGGAGCACGGCAACCACGATCAGGATGTCAACAGCAAGAGACACAGAGGGAATGCTTTCTTAAGGGCTAAAAGGGGCAGAAACTAACCTATCTTCTCATTATTCAAGGAGCGGTTGAGTGATTCACGCAGATCGTGAACCATTTTCTTATCCCATTCCACGCTCCAGCCCGCATGATCCATCAGCCCAGACAGCACTCCCGCGGTAAAACCCCACACCAGGTAGCCCCGCGTCCGAAACGCCGGCCCCTTCCAGCGGCCAAATCCCACCATCATGCGATTCGTGGGATCCGCCAGCTCCCGCAAAGGGACGGTGAAGACATCATCGGTTTCCGCGGGGCTCGCCGGCCACACGTCACCCGGTTTATGCCAATACGCCAGGACCGGGCTCACGGTGTTGCCGGTAGCTGGGATATCTAGCTTGCTCCACTGCTCAAGGGGTGTGACGGTGGAGCGGTCGAGGCCGGTTTCTTCTTCGGCTTCGCGCAGGGCAGCGTCGACAAGCGAGGCGTCCTCCTCGTCCTTGCGCCCACCGGGGAAAGCAATCTGCCCGGAGTGCGAGCGCATCGAGGGCGAGCGGTGCGTAAGCAACACCTCACCGTCCTCAAAACTCGCGCCCTTCAACAGCACCAACACTGCCGATTCACGCCGACGCCGAGCGGCCGGGACGTGGCGAATGAGGCGCTCTTGAACTGTGCTTGTATCGATCCCAAGAGCAGGGCGCAGCCACTCCGGGGCATGAGCAGGAAACAGGCGGCTCACTGAAGAACCTCCTCGACGGCCGCCTCCAATTCTTCGGCGGAGCTAAACGGTTTGATGAACTTCTCTTCTACCTTGCCATCGCGTACCACCAGGGTGATGGGGATGACGCCCGGCAACCCGAGCTCACCGGCGAAGGTGCCGTCATCATCCTGATAGCTGGGGATGTCGACCTGCAGGTCACTCAAAAGCGCAGCACCGTTGGCGGCGTTCGCATCCGCATGCACGCCGACGACATTCCACGTCGAGTGTGAGCGCGCGAGATCTTCGAAGAAGGGCAGCTCCGTGCGGCACGGCTCGCACCACCACGCCCACAACGTGACGATCTGAACGTTCTTGGCCGCCGCGGTACCGGCCGCTCCTAAGCAGGGAAGGTCCACCCCAGCAATGGGCCCCTCGGGGCACTTGGGACGCTTGGCTATTTCTTGCTCCTGTGCCTCGGGGACAGGGACCTCCGGCTCATCATCCTCAAGGAGATTCACCACGCCGACGAACGCGAGTGCCGCCAGCGCAACAATGGCTGCGATGCTCACCTTCACGTATCCGGGCCACCGAGAATATTGGCTCATTGCTCCACCTTAACCCCGCGACGGGCACCATGGGGCGAGGACGCAGGCCGTGCACTTCGGCTTCCGGGCGGTGCACACGCGCCGCCCGTGGAGGATGAGACGGTGAGAGAACACGGTTTGCTCTTCTTCGGGCACGCGCTTGGCGACGTCCCTCTCAATCGCCCGCGGCGTCTTCGCCTCGGTCAGACCGAGCCGCTGGCTCAGGCGCGTGACGTGGGTATCCACGGTGATTCCCGGCAGCCCAAAGGCATTTCCCCGCACCACCAGCGCGGTCTTGCGGCCGACGCCGGGCAGCGAGGTGAGCTCGTCGATGCCGCGTGGTACCTGCCCGTCGAAGTCCGCGACGAGCTTTTCACCGATGCCCAACAGGTGGCCGGCCTTCATGCGCTGAAAGCCGAGCGGGCGGAGAATGCGCTCAAGGTCGGCGCGGTCCGCGGCGGCATAATCCGGTGCGGTGGGGTAGGCGGCGAACAGCTCCGGGGTGACCTGGTTGACGCGGGCATCCGTGCACTGTGCTGAAAGCACTGTCGCTACGAGTAGCTCAAGGGGGTTGGTGAAGTCTAGTTCACAGTCGGCATCGGGATATTCGTCCGCGAGGGCGGTACGAATATGGGCAACACGCGCTTCCTCGGTATCATCGTCATGCTGTGCAAAAAGGTCAGGGGACATAGAAGTAACTCTAGTGACGGAAGTTAGAATGGAAAGCATGATTTCGCTCGTTGTCCTCGTCCCGCTGTGCCTCGCCCTGTTTGCCATTCTCATGGAAAAGCTAGAGGCAACGGCCTTCGAGAATTAAACAGATTAGTAAAGGCATGTGACTATTTTTCCCGTTGGTGGAAATAGTGACTAATTGCACTGTATGATGTTGTGCAGTGCCTCGTGGCGCACTGGAGACTAGGTGCGTCAAAATAGACCAAACCAGCTTGCGTCCAAGTGTTTTCCTCGCTGCGCAGGCTTTAAGGAGTAACAGTGGAAGGCGTACAGGACATCCTCTCCCGCGCTGGCATTTTCCAGGGCGTCGATCCGGTAGCAGTACAGAACCTCATCGAGCAAATGGAAACCGTCCGTTTCCCGCGCGGCACCACCATTTTCGAGGAAGGAGAGCCGGGCGACCGCCTCTACATCATCACCTCGGGAAAGATTAAGCTTGCTCGCCACGCCCCGGATGGCCGTGAGAACCTGCTGACCGTGATGGGCCCGTCCGATATGTTCGGTGAGCTTTCTATCTTCGATCCGGGCCCGCGCACCTCGTCTGCTGTGTGCGTCACCGAGGTCACCGCCGCCACGATGAACTCCGAAATGCTCAAGCAGTGGGTGGCTGATCATCCGGCGATTGCGCAGCAGCTGCTGCGCGTGCTGGCCCGCCGTCTGCGTCGCACCAACGCCAACCTGGCGGACCTCATCTTTACCGATGTTCCGGGCCGCGTGGCCAAGACCCTGCTGCAGCTGGCTAACCGCTTCGGCTCGCAAGAGGGCGGTGCACTGCGCGTGAACCACGACCTCACTCAGGAAGAGATCGCCCAGCTCGTCGGCGCGTCCCGCGAGACCGTCAACAAGGCGCTGGCCACCTTCGCCCACCGCGGCTGGATTCGCTTGGAAGGCAAGTCGGTGCTCATCGTCGATACCGAGCACTTGGCCCGCCGCGCGCGCTAAGTCTTAAAGGCCGAGCCAACATATGCCGCCTCCGGGCGGCTGTGGCCCAATGCAAAATCCCCCGAGAATTTCTCGGGGGATTTTCCTATGCGGTGTTTTAGTTCTGAGCCGCGAGGTACTTCAGCGCAGTGCGCGTGGATTGCTCGGCGGCGTGGCGAAGGACCGGGTCGACGTCGTCGTACATCTCATCGACGAGGGTCTTAACGTCAACATCCTCACCAAGGCGCCCGCGGACCTCTTTAATCTGATCCAAGCGGTGGTGGCGGCGGTCAATGTACTTGCGGGCAACCGCGGAGGTGTCCTCCAAGTCCGGGCCGTGCCCCGGGAAGAGTGCTACATCCTTGCCGCGCTCTTCGAGAAGGTCCAGCGTCTTCAGGTAGGCTCCCAAGTCACCATCGGTCTCAGACAGGAGCACGGTGTGACGGCCAGCGATGGTATCACCGGTCAGAATTCCCTCCAGGGTGGAGTTCTTAGCCTCTTCGGACCATACGAAGAAGCAGGTGGAATCCGCAGTGTGGCCAGGGGTATGGACCACCTCGAGTTGCGGGGTGATGCCGTCGACGGTGATCACTTCGCCGTCGACAAGCGCCTCCGCGCCGTTGCAGTAGTTCGGATCGAACGCGCGAATCGGAGCGCCGGTGAGCTGGCGCAGACGCTGAGCGCCCGAGGCGTGATCATCGTGGCGGTGAGTGAGAAGGATCAGTGCTACCTCGCCCGCTTTCGCGGTCACAACGTTGAGATGACCCTCATCCTCTGGGCCTGGATCGACCACAATGGCGCGGGAATCTTCTCCGGCGCGAATGATCCACGTGTTGGTGCCTTCCAAGGCGGTGTAGCTGGGATTATCGCACAGCACGACACCGACGGACTGGCTCACGGGACGCAATTGGCTATATGCAGGATGCTCCATGGTTCTAACCCTATCCGATTACTCAGCGATTTCTACGATAACTTCGATCTCAACGGGGGAATCCTTCGGAAGGACCGCTACCCCCACTGCAGAACGCGCGTGAACACCGGCATCACCAAAGACCTCCCCGAGGAAGTTCGAGGCACCGTTGATAACCGCGGCCTGATCCGTAAAGGATGGAGCCGAGGCGACGAAGCCGACCACCTTCACCACGCGGGTGACACGGTCGAGGCCCACGAGGCCATCGATGGCAGCCAACGCGTTTAGCGCGGCCGTGCGCGCCAGCTCCTGCGCCTTCTCGAGGTCCACTTCTGCGCCAACCTTGCCGGTAGCAGGCAATTCGCCGCCCACAACGGGCAGCTGACCGGAAGTCCATACCTGGTTTCCTACCTGGATGGCCGGGATATAGGACGCGAGAGGGGCCGCGACAGAAGGAAGCTCCACGCCGAGTTCTTCCAGGCGTGCGAGGGCGCCCATTAGGACTCCTCCAGAGGGCGCTTGAAATAGGCGACGACATTCTCCGGGTTCATGCCCGGGGTGATAGTGACGAGCTCCCAGCCGTCCTCACCCCAGGAATCGAGGATTTGTTTCGTCGCGTGTGTAAGAACCGGCGCGGTTGCATATTCCCATTTAGTCATGGGCCCAATGCTACTAAATACCGATGAGTTCGCCACCCTCAGCAAGGTAATGCGCCCAGCTGGTGATGTGCGGATTTTTACGCAGAAGGGCGCGGCGCTGGCGCTCCGTGAGGCCGCCCCACACACCAAACTCCACGCGGTTATCAAGGGCATCCGCGCGACACTCGTTCAGCACCGGGCAGTGGCGGCAAATCACCGCGGCCTTACGCTGCTCTGCCCCTCGCACGAAAAGCGCATCGGGGTCACCGTTGCGGCACTTGGCTTGGGTAACCCACTCACCACGCTCGGAGGTTAACGAGGCATTCTTTACCATTGCGGACCGTCCTGCACCTTTGACACTGACTGCCATGGCTAGGTAACTCCTTCCAAGTTCCCCCCGTCGTAGTGGAAGATCGTGAATAACCCTCAACCCGACGGAATATTATGTACCATTGGTAAGTCTATTCACAGACCGGTATACCTGTCTAACAGGTCACACTTTAGGGGGGTCTCCCGGTTGTCGCCCTAAAGCACTAGTGTGTGGAGGGTGACTGTCATCAAATCCCTGGGAAAGCTCGTCCTGTCCACAGCACTGGTCGGCATCCTCATCGCGCTAGCCATCGCCCCCGTCGCCGGCGTCAGTGGCGTTGCCGTTGCTAGGACGAACGAAACGATGCAATCGGACATCCAGGATCTCACCAGCGGGGATACCCCCGGCGTGAGCACCATCTTGGACGCCAAGGGCAATCCCCTTGCCTACATCTACGAGCAGCGCCGCCATCCCGTACAGCCGGATGAGATCTCCGACGCTATGAAGCAGGCAGTTGTGGCCATCGAGGATCGCCGCTTCTATGAGCACGAAGGCGTCGATCTGCAGGGCAACGTCCGCGCTTTGTGGACCAACCTGGCCGCGGGCGGCGTCTCCCAGGGCGCGTCCACGCTGGATCAGCAGTACGTGAAGAACTATCTCCTCCTCGTCAACGCCACCACGGATGAAGAACGCCAAGCCGCAACCGAGCAATCCATAGCCCGCAAGCTGCGCGAGATGCGCATGGCGACGGATATCGACGCCAAGCTTTCCAAGGACGAGATCCTCACCAACTACCTCAACCTCGTGCCCTTTGGTAACCACTCCTACGGTATCGAGGCCGCCGCCCGCACCTATTTCGGCTCCGATGCCGCGCACCTCACCGTGCCGCAGGCAGCGATGCTCGCCGGCATGGTGCAGTCCTCGGAATACCTCAACCCCTATACCAACGAGGAAGGCGTGCTCGAGCGCCGCAATGTGGTGCTCCAAGCTATGGTCGACACCGGCTCTCTATCCCAGGAGGACGCCGATGCCTATGCCCAAGAACCCCTTGGGGTGTTGGATAGCCCCGCCACGCTGCCCAATGGCTGCATCGGCGCGGGTGATCGCGGTTTCTTCTGCGACTACGTGATGGACTACCTCGCCGATAAGGGCATCGACCACGAGCATCTAGCACGCGGTGGCCTGACCGTGAAAACCACCCTTGACCCCGACGTCCAGGACCAAGCTCTCAACGCAGTACGCAGCCACACCGCCCCGGATACCGAGGGCGTAGCGGAAGTCATGAACGTGATCAAGCCGGGCACTGATTCCCGCAAGGTCCTCGCCATGGTGTCCTCGCGCACCTACGGGCTCGACCTTGCCAACAACGAAACCCTCCTGCCCCAGCCCAATTCGCTGGTGGGCAACGGCGCCGGCTCCGTGTTCAAACTCTTTACAGCCGCGGCCGCCTTGGAATCGGGCTACGGCATCAAAGACAAACTGGCAGTGCCCAAACGCTACGAGGCGGAAGGGCTAGGCTTCGGCGGCGCTGAGAACTGCCCACCCAACAAGTACTGCGTGGAAAACGCCGGCAGCTACGCCTCCACGATGACCATGCAGGACACTCTCGCCTACTCCCCCAACACCCCCTTCATCCAGCTCACCGAGCAGCTTGGCGTCGAGCGCATCGTCGACATCGCTGTGAAGCTCGGCCTGCGCTCCTACGAGGAGCCCGGCAGCTACGACGGCGAATCCTCCATCGCCGACCACATTAAGGACTCCAACCTGGGCTCCTTCACGCTCGGCCCGACGGCGGTGAACGCGCTCGAGCTTTCCAATGTGGGCGCGACGGTGGCGTCGGAAGGCATGTGGTGCGAGCCGAACCCCATCGAGGAGGTCACGGACTCCCACGGTAACGAGGTGTACCTCAAGCACACCCCGTGCGAGCGCGCAGTGGGCAAGGAAGTTGCGAAGGCGCTGGAAAATAACATGACCGCCGATACTGAAAAGGGCACGGCGGCCGATTCTGCGCGTGCTGCGGGCTTCAGCGGTAAGGCCGCCGCCAAGACTGGTACCACGGAGTCCAACCAGTCCTCGGCATTCCTCGGCTTCAACTCTGAGGTTGCTGCCGCGCCGTATATCTACAATGACGGCACCACCACGAGCCCGCTGTGCACCGGGCCCGTGCGCCAGTGCGCCAACGGCAACCTCTTCGGCGGCAAGGAGCCCGCGTCGACGTTCTACACCATGGCCGCGCGCGTTCCCGATGCGCTGAAGGGAACGGTGCCGGACTACGACCGCGCTTATGATTCGGGCACGGTATCGCCGCTTATCGACGGGCTGAAGGGCAAGTCCGAAAGCCAAGCCCGCTCCGCTCTAGAGAAGGCTGGCTACGTGGTTAAAACCACCGAGGTGCCCGCGCCCGGCGTGGGCTACGGCAAGGTGGTTCGTGTCATCACCGGCGCATCCGGCACCAAGAAGGGCGCGGAGGTAACGCTGCAGCTTTCCGACGGCTCCGCTGGCGACTCAACGAACTCCGCCGCCTCAGACTCCAGCTATTACACCCCATCAGCGCCGAGCGGCAACGGCGGTGGCGCGGACAATGACCAGCCGGCTACTCAGTCCGGCCCGCTGTTCTCCCAAGAGGACGTCGACCGCCTGACGAACGACGTGCGGGACTTCTTCGGGCTTTAGCGCTGAGCGCGCTAAAGCGTAAAAACGAGCTAAACGTAAAAACGAGTTACAGCGTGGGGTGCTAGCGCTCTAGTTGAGGGCGGCCTTGACCGCGGTGGACAGGCGCTTGCCGTCGGCGCGCCCAGCAGCCTTGGCGGTGGCCACCTTCATCACGTTGCCCATCTGCTTGATGGTCACCGGCTCGCCGGAGTCCTTCTCAACCTCGGCGATGGATTCAGCGACGAGGGAGTTCAGGGCGTCGTCGTCAAGCTGCTCCGGCTGGTAGGCCTCGAAGAAGGGGACGTCGACAAGCTCTGCCTCCGCCAACTCGGGGCGGCCGTTTTCCGCGTAGACCTCTGCGGACTCGCGGCGCTTCTTGATCTCACGGGCGATGACCTTGAGGATGTCCTCATCGGTGATCTCGTGGCGGGAACCAGTAGTTTCCTCCGCTTGGATGGCAGACAGCAGAGAACGGATGGCGCTCGTACGGGCCTTGTCCTTGGCCTTCATCGAGGTCTTAAGGTCAGCACGGATAGTTTCTTTCAACTCACTCATGCCCTTCAATCTACGCCTGCCGGCCAGGTAGTGTGGTGAAGGTGAAGACTTTCCCTGTTCTTGGCGGACTCGCCGCCGCCGGCCTAGGCGTTGCCGCGTGGGCGCACTCAGAACTCACCAAGTTTGAGCTCAAGGAGTACACCCTGCCGCTGCTGGAGCCCGGTACGCTGCGCGAGGAGTCCGAGTTCCGTATCCTGCACGTGTCCGACCTCCACATGATCCCGGGCCAGCGCGCCAAAATCGAGTGGGTCTCAGGCCTCGATGCCCTTGACCCGCACTTGGTGATCAATACCGGTGACAACCTCTCCGACGAGCGCGCCGTACCCGAGGTCCTCCGCGCCCTTGGCCCGCTGCTGAGCCGCCCGGGGATGTTCTGCTTCGGCACCAACGACTACTGGGCGCCGCGCATCCCGAACCCCTTCAACTACCTGATTGGGAAGAAGAACGAACCTTCCTACGTGAACCTGCCCTGGAAGGGCATGCGCGCGGCCTTCCTGGAACACGGCTGGCACGACGCCAACCAGGCCCGCGTGGAGTTCAAGGTAGGCGATGTCCGCCTCGCTGCCGCCGGCGTGGACGACCCACACCACGATTTGGATGACTACTCCGAAATCGCCGGCGCCCCCAACGAGGACGCCGACCTCTCCTTAGCACTACTGCATTCCCCGGAACCTCGCGTCCTGGAGAAGTTCGCCGCCGACGGCTACCAGCTGTCCCTGTCCGGACATACGCACGGCGGCCAGCTCTGCCTGCCTTTCAAGGTGGCGGGCTCGCGCTCCATCGTGACCAATTGCGGCATCGACCGCGTTCGCGCGGAGGGCCTGCACCGATTCGGAGAAATGTACATGCATGTCTCCAACGGGCTGGGCACCTCCAAGTTCGTTCCTTTCCGCCTCTTCTGCCGCCCGTCCGCCACGCTGCTGCGTATCACAGAGAAGGCCGCCTAGGAATACCCCCTCCACGCTGCCGTTTTGTCCTTTCAGGCTGGGGTGCGTTACAGTATTCCGGTACCGCTTAGAGCGAGACACCGGGATATGGCGCAGCTTGGTAGCGCGCTTCGTTCGGGACGAAGAGGTCGCAGGTTCAAATCCTGTTATCCCGACCATTAAACCCGCAGGAAACTGCGGGTTCTTTTCGTTTTCACCGGGCGGCGGAAAGGGCGCCCGTCCTCCTAGAAGCTGGAGGAGCCACCCGAACCGGAAAAGCCCGAGCTAAACCCGCTGTTGACGCCGCCGCTGCTACCGGAAGAGCTATCGCGGGCGGCAGTCGCGTCGCTGTCCCAGGTGCTCACAACGTAGAAGGGCACGTAGCCGTGGTAGCCGGAGCCGGCGAAGAAGTGGGAGTCATAGATATGCGTGCGTACGGGGCGTTCCTCGGCCTCGTTCTCCTTCTGCAGCTGTGCTTGCAGGTGCTCCGAGAGCAGCGCAGTCCGGTCCAAGAGCTCCAAGTAGCACTCCATGAACTGCGGGTGGTTCGGCTCCTCGGACAGGGCCACGGCGGTGTCTTCCAGCTCCTTGGCGTGGCGCTCAAGCGCCGAGTCAATGTCCGCAGCCAGGTAGCCCGCCTGGGCTAGGTCCTTGCCCAGCTCGTAGAGCTCGTAGCGGCGTGTGTCGGTATCAGCGTTCTCGATACGGTGTAGCTTTTCGATGTTGGACTCGGCGGTCTCTACACGTTCGCAGAGCAAACGTGCACGAGCAATGAGCACGGAGCGTGAGCGGAACTGCTCGTCCGGTGCGTCGGCCGGAATCGACATGAGGGAACCCACCTTGTCATCGATGGCCAGGAAGTCATCGCGCAGGCCCTCCCAGTCCTCACGCAGGCGTTCATCCACTAGACCCGATTGCAGCGAGTGCGCCCGGATATCGATCTCCCGCAGGCGCTGCGCCACATCGGTATAGGTCTGCGACACATAATCCCAATCCTCGCGCGCCTGCTGCGCGTTCTTCTGACGGCTGCGGCGAGTACCGCCAACGATGCCTGCGCCCGCGCCACCAACGCTCAGGCCCGCTACCCCCAGACCAATGGCCGCCCCAACGCGGTTATTTTGAGCACTCTCAAACTGGGTATCCGCAGCACGGTCCACGTCGATCGCTGCCGCCGCACCCGCAAAGAGACCAGCAGGAATGTTGTCATCCCGCACGCCCGGCTTAATGGCTTCGATGGACTGCTCGAGATGGCTATCTTTCTTGCGCAGCTTCATCTGTTCGGCCACGTCCTCACCCGCGAAGACGAAGGCCTGGCGCGGATCGAGGCCGACGCCGACGAAGACTTGGCCATCGGCAAACTTATCCTTGCCGATAAGCTCCGGGTGATTGTCACGCAAATACTCCTCCACGGAGTCGTTGACGTTTTCTTTGTTCTTGGCAAAGACCATGTAGTGCAGCCCTTGGACCACGTCGGGGGCGGCGATCCGGGAGACGTCGCCAAGCATGCGCTCTTCCTCCTCCGGAGTGAGCACATCGTCGGGGTCCATGATGTCGGCCTGGACCTCGCGCTGTGCTGGCTGCATGACAAAATCGGCACGCTCCGGCGCATCGAAGACCGCCAAGCTTGCGCCCGCACCAATACCTCCGAGCAGCAGACCTCCCGCCACTGCTGCACCGACGATGGCGCCGACCGACGTTATTTTGGGACCACGGCTGGCGGCAAAAGGTTTGATATCGCGAGAGTCAGTCACGGTGATTCTCCAATTCTTCAGCGTTCAGTGCCGCCAATTTTACCCCCGAAAATTGGAAACGACGCGGTGCCCCTACAGCAGCCGCGTCGCCCCTATTCCCTATCACTCACAACGGATTGGAGAAACCGTTTGCCTACCCCCTAAGTAGGCTTTGTGAGCGATTCTCACTCTAGCACTATTTTCCCTCGCAACGGTAGATAAATCTTCAAAAACTCTGTAACGCTTCTACCGGCTCAGTCGATGCTTCACACGCAGGCCTTTGAGCTAGGCTTTTCCATTTTCTTCGTGCCTAGCGGGTGCCCCCACGAGAACGAAAGCCGCGATCGAAATTACCCCCAAAATAGCCAGCGCGGTCCACAGCTGTGGGGACTGCCCCCCATTGCCTGCCACGGTGATGGCGGAGGTTGCCCACTGCATGGGAAAGAGGTGCACGAGCGCACTCATCGCGGCGTTGAGATCGGTTCCCGTCGAGGCCGCTTTCCACGCCCATCCCACGACGCCCACCTGGGCTACGCCGAGCACGCTGCCCAGGCCCCAACCAGCGAGCCCCAGTCCGCGCACGAGTGCGTACACAATGCTTGCCGACGCCACCCCGGCCCCCGCCGCCGCGAGCCCCGCCCACGCCACGGCCGCGGCGGTTCCACCGGTAGCAAGAAGTGCCACGAGCAGGCCCACCACAACTCCGATCAGCACCGCGCCGCCCAGCAGCGCGAGGATACGACGCTCCACGCGCGTCAGCAGCGCTCCGATAACCCCGCCGCCCAAGACGGCGATAGCCGCGAGGAGCATGGCCACGATGGGGCTCAGTAGCTGGGAAGGCGCGTTATCGCCCTCTGCAGGTCCGGCTACGGTGGGCAAGGCACGCTGCGCGCCCTGCACCTTGGACCGGTTCTGCTGCGCCATGCCGTCGACCTTCTCTGCGCCGGCAACGAGCTTGTCCACACCTTGCAGGGCCTCATCGACCTTGGAGTTGAGCTCACCAATACCGGCATTGAGCTGCTTTGCGCCCTCCGTGGCTTGGTAGACGCCATCGTGGTAGGCGTAGCCGCTCACGGCCAGCTGGTTGGAGAGCTCGCGCGAGCCATCCTTCAGCTGCGTCAGTTGATCCTGAATGGACTGGTCAAACTGGAAGTTCTCCACTTGGCTGCGCAGATCACCGAGCTGCGAGCGGATGTTCTTTGCCTCCGCCGAGTTGTTTCCTTCCAAGTCCTTGAGGGTGCCGTCGATGGCCTGCAGGATCTGTCCGCGGACCACGCCTAGGCCGATGACTTGGTCGACGGCGCCGCCGACGCCGTCGGCCAGCTCGGTAGCACCGTTGCCCAGCTGGGCGGTGCCGGATTGCAGCTGTACGAGGCCGTCATATAGCTCCTGCGAGCCGCCGGCCAGTTTATCCACTCCGCCGCCCAGTTCACCGGCTCCATCCTTCAGCTCACCGGTGCCGTCGGCCAGTTGCTGCGCGCCGCTCGCCAGGAATCCCGCCTGGGCATTGGCTTCGCTGAGGGCGCGGGCGACGTCGTAAAGCTCAGCGGGATCGATGGTGCCATCGCTGGGCGCACCCGCCTGCTCCTGAGACCAGGCTTCGGCTGGCTGCCACTCGGACACGGTGGCAACGACCGCGCCGATAACGAGCGGCACGATGAGCACGAGGGCGAGAAGGAGTGCGCGGGTGCCAACCTTCCGGTTAGCGTCAGCAGGAGTAGCTAGGCGTGAGGTCATGTAAAAGAAACTATCGCCCACGCTGGGCAAAAGCGGTCAGGCGCGCGGAAAAGCCCCGCCCGGAATGAACCCGGCGGGGCTTCTAAGGTGACGGATTAACGCCCCTGCGTTAATCCCTACTTCTTTTCAGCGAAGAGCTCGCGCACGCGCTTGCCCAGCTGCGGGGAGACTGCATCCCAGTAGGCGTAGACGCGCTCCTCGGTCTCCGGGGACACACCGGCCATAGCGTTGGTGATGTTGTCCGCCAGGCGCTCCTTGGCGCCGTCATCGTAGACGTTCTCGTACAGGTCGGTGGCCTGGACGGTGTCGTTGTCCTCAGCGTGGTGGATATAAGGCGCACGCACCAGGTCGATGCCTGCCGGGTCCGGGTTCACGTAGAGATCCGGCGCGGTGGTGGTCTCCTGCTCCTTGAAGCGCAGGTTCTCATCGCCATCCAGGTAACCGCCGCCCTTAGCGTGACGGTTCGGGGAGTAGACCGGATCCTCCGGGGCGTTGAACAGGTACTGCATCGGACCCTCGTGCTCATAGGTGTTGACCTGGTTGAGCGGCTGGTTCACCGGCAGCTGCTTGTAGTTCGGTCCGATACGGTAGCGCTGCTGGTCGGAGTACGCGAAGACGCGTGCCTGCAGCATCTTGTCCGGAGACAGCCCAATGCCCGGGACAATGTTGGACGGATCCAGGGCAACCTGCTCAATCTGCGCGAAGAAGTTGCGCGGGTTGCGGTTGAGCACGAAGTATCCGACATCGACCAGCGGGTAATCCTTCTTGGACCAGGTCTTGGTGAGGTCGAAGGGGTTGAAGCGGTACTCTTCAGCCTCCGCCACCGGCATGATCTGAACCTTGACGTCCCAGACCGGGAAGTTGCCTTCCTCGATGGCGTTGTAGAGGTCCTCGCGGTGGTAGTCCGCGTTCTTGCCAGCCATCTCCGTGGCTTCCGCGTCGGTGAAGTTCTCCACGCCCTGGCGGGTCTTGAAGTGGTACTTCACCCAGAAGGCATCGCCGGACTCGTTGACCCACTGGAAGGTGTGGGAGCCGTACCCGTTCTGGTGGCGGGTGGTCTTCGGGGTACCGCGATCACCCATAAGGTAGGTCACCTGGTGGGTGGTCTCCGGGTTGCGGGTCCAGAAATCCCACTGCATGTCAGCATCACGCAGGCCGTTCGCGCCCAGACGCTTCTGGGAGTGGATAAAGTCCGGGAACTTAATGCCATCACGGATAAAAAAGACCGGGGTGTTATTACCCACGATGTCGTAGTTGCCGTCCTCAGTGTAGAAGCGCAGCGCGAAGCCGTGGACGTCACGCCAGGTATCCGGGGAGCCCTGCTCGCCGGCAACGGTAGAAAAGCGACCCATCATCGGGGTCACGGTGCCCTTCTGGAAGAGCTTTGCCTTGGTGTAGGCGGAGACATCCTCGGTAACGTGCAGCTCACCAAAAGCGCCGTGCCCCTTAGCGTGCGGGGTGCGCTCCGGCACGCGCTCACGGTTGAAGTGCGCCAGCTTCTCAATCAGGTGGATGTCATTGAGCACCACTGGGCCGTTCTGACCCACGGTGATGCTGGTGTTTTCAGTAGCAACCGGCTGGCCGGAAGGACGGGTAGTGTTCGGGCCGCCCGGGGCGCGCTGCCCCTTGTCTAGAACCTTGTCTGCCGCGGACTCATTTGAAGCGTTAGTCATGGGGTTAATGCCTCCTAGATCGGTTGATAATTTGCTTTACATTATCAATCACGGACCTTTCATAGACTACCCATAAAAAATGACCTGCGCAACAGTTTTTGACGTTGCCAGAGTTCACGGCCTTAAGCCCGAGGCACCCAAGTCCTGCCTCCCCCGACTGGTAAGTTATGGGAGGTGAAACGACACTCCGAGCGCGACGATGCGCGCGTCACCGACCTCGCCCTCAAGGCAGGCCGTGGCGATCGCGCAGCCCTCACGGAGTTCATTAAGTCCACCCAAGATGATGTCTGGCGCCTGCTCGCCCACCTCGGTGGCCCGGACATCGCGGATGACCTCACCCAAGAGACCTACCTGCGCGTCATCGGCGCACTCCCCCGCTTCGCCGCCCGCTCCTCAGCGCGCACGTGGCTGCTCTCTCTTGCCCGCCGCGTGTGGGTGGACAACATCCGCCACGATATGGCCCGCCCGCGCAAGTCCGCCACCGAGTACGAGGATGCCGCCGCCCTCGCAGCAACTCCCGAAAACGCCGGCACGTGGAGCGAGTGGATCGACGCCCGCGCGCTTATCGACGCCCTCCCAGAAGACCGCCGCGAAGCCCTCATCCTGACCCAAGTACTGGGCTATACCTACGAGGAGGCCGCGAAGATCGCCGGGGTCCGCGTGGGCACTATCCGCTCCCGCGTGGCCCGCGCCCGCAAGGACTTAATCAACCAACGCGGCTAATCGTTATCGAGCCGTTACAAATCGGCTTGGCCGGCCATAGAACCTGCATCTACATGCGCCAAACGGCAAATTCTGACACCCCCGCCACTGCCTATCCTTAAGGAAACCGCAGCCCCAGCTGGAAAACACCGATAGACGGCGCCTAATCTTTTCCGAGGCACACGTGATAAATCGATAGTCGAACCGGGCCCGCGAGGCTTTCCCAATTGCCCGCACCACACCTTGGGTAGTGATGGCATTCCCCCGGCGCGTGTGAGATTGAGAGACCTCTTTACCTTATGTGGAAACGCGCAGTGGCCATTTCCATGGCCTTCATCGGCGTCGTCGTCGGCGCCGGCTTTGCCTCCGGCCAGGAAGCACTCCAGTACTTCGTGGCTTTCGGAAACATGGGCCTGTGGGGCGTACTCCTCGCCTCCGCCCTCATGATTATTACTGGTGTAGCAATTCTGCAGCTTGGCTCCTACTTCCAGGCCGATGAGCACACGGCAGTGTACGACAACATTAGTGGGCCCATCGTCTCCCGGATCCTGGACTGGGGCACACTGGCCACGTTGTTCTCCATCGGCTTCGTCATGTTCGCCGGTGGTGGTTCCACCATCAGCCAGCAATTCGAGGGTGTGCCCATCTGGGTGGGCGGCGCTATCATGCTCGTGCTCGTCCTGCTGGTAGGCCTCCTCGATGTGGATAAGGTCAGTAACGTCATCGGCGCGATTACGCCGTTCATCATTATCTTCGTGGTTCTGGCCACCGGCTACACCATCATCGTGACCGACGTGGATTGGTCCCAAGCCAATGAGTTTGCTGTCAACAACGTCGAGAGTCCGCTCAGCAACTGGTGGCTGGCTGCGCTGAACTACACCGGCCTCAACGTCATGTGCGCGGTCTCGATGTCCATCGTGATCGGCGGCAACATCCTGGATAACCGCGCCGTCGGTGTTGGCGGCCTCATCGGTGGCTTCTTCTACCTGCTTCTGCTTGCCCTCCTCGTGGTTTCCCTCTACATGGTGGCGCCGGAAGTCTACAAGCAGGACCTGCCGGTGCTGACGCTGATCAACCACGTGAACCCGGCTCTGGGTTACTTCATGACCTTCATCATCTACGGCATGGTCTTCAACACCGCCATCGGCATGTTCTACGCCATGGGCAAGCGCCTGACCCGCAAGAAGCCGAAGCTCTTCTACCCCGTCTACGCGGGCGCCTGTGTCGTGGGCTTCATTCTCTCCTTCATTGGCTTCAAGCAGCTGGTCTCCAGCGTCTACCCGATTCTGGGTTGGATTGGCCTGCTCATGATTGCCGTCATGGTCATCACCTGGATTACCCAGCGCGACAAGATCACCTCCGAGTCTGACCGCCGCGTGCGCGCCCGCACCTTGGTTAAGCGCCGCCTTGACCCGCGCGAGCACTTCACCAAGAAGAACGAGCGCGAGCTGCGCAAGCTGGCAGCGGCCTCCAACATGGAAACTGAAGAGTTCGTCTCGACCGTTGCCGATGAGATCCACGAGGAGCTCGAGGCCGACGATGAGATTGAATACGACCGCGAGGATCCGGAACCCTCTGTGACCTTCGTGGAGCACACGAAGCCCGAGGTGCCGAAGGACTAGCCCTTCCGCACACCCCCTTTCCCGTTACTCACAAAAAGTCCGCCCCCAGATATCACTCTGGGGGCGGACTTTTCTTATTTATGCGGGTTCTAAAACTCGCTGCAACTTTTCTTTAGACCAGCAGCTCCGCAATCTGAATGGTGTTGAGCGCGGCGCCCTTGCGCAGGTTATCGCCGGAGACTACGAAGACAAGGCCCTTGTTGTCCTCGACCGCCTGGTCCTGGCGGATGCGCCCGACCAAGGAGAGGTCGATGCCGGCTGCCGCCAGCGGGGTCGGCACATCGACGACCTTGACGCCCGGCGCGGACGACAGCACCTCGCGGGCCTGTTCCGGGGTAATCGGCTTCTCAAACTCCGCGTGCACCACCATGGTGTGGCCGGTGAACACCGGGATGCGCACGCACGTACCGGAGACCTTGAGCTCCGGGATACCCAGGATCTTGCGGGACTCGTTGCGCAGCTTTTGCTCCTCGTCGGTTTCTTCCGTGCCATCATCGACGAGGTTGCCGGCCAGCGGCAGCGCGTTGTACGCAATCGGGGCGACGTAGGGGCCCAGATCCTCCTCGGAGACCTCGAGCGCCGAGCCATCGTGGACGAGCTCAACGTTGCGGTCGCCGATGGACGCTACTTGCTTAACCAGGGTTTCCACGCCTGCCAGGCCTGAGCCGGAAACGGCCTGGTAGGAGGCGACGCGCATGGTGGTGAGACCGGCGGCGTCGTGAAGCGCCTTCGTGACCGGCATGATCGCCATGGTCGTGCAGTTCGGGTTCGCGATGATGCCCTTCGGGGTGTTGCTCTTCTCCTCCGGGTTTACCTCCGAGACGATGAGCGGCACGTCCGGGTCCTTGCGCCATGCAGAGGAGTTATCCACCACGATGGCGCCGGCCTCGGCGAAGAGCGGCGCATACTGCTTGGAGGTGGAACCGCCGGCGGAGAAGACGGCGACGTCGATCCCAGCGAGGCTTTCTACGGTCTGCTCTGCCAGGTCTTCCACGACGATCTTCTCCTCGCGGAAGGTGAGCTCCTGGCCCGCCGAGCGCGCAGAGGCGAAGAAACGGACCGTCTCGGCCGGGAAGTTGCGCTCCTCCAAGAGGGTGCGCATCACGCGGCCGACCTGGCCGGTGGCGCCTACTACTGCAACAGTGGTCATGACCTTTACTCCTTAAGTTTTAGCGTCCGGTACCAGCATAAACGGTGGCCTCTTCCTCGCCACCCAGCTGGAACTTCTCGTGCAAAGCAATGGCTGCCTTATCGAGGTCCGCCTCGCGCGTCAGCACGGAAATGCGGATCTCAGAGGTGGAGATGAGCTCCATGTTGACCCCTGCGTCACGCAATGCCTCCGTGAAGTCCGCGGTGACACCGGGGTGGGACTTCATACCGGCACCGACCAGGGAAACCTTGCCCACTTGGTCGTCGTAAAGCACGTTGCTCCAGTGGCCGTCTTCCTTGAGCTTGGCCAGAATCTCCATTGCCTTCGGCCCATCCGAGCGCGGGCAAGTGAAGGTGATATCGGTCGTGCCGGACTCCAGGGAGGAGACGTTCTGAAGGACCATGTCGATGTTGATCTCGGCGTCTGCGATAGCGCGGAACACCTTAGCGGCCTCACCCGGGCGGTCCGGGATTCCCAGGACGGTGACCTTGGCCTCGGAGCGGTCGGTTGCGATGCCGGTTAGTACTGCTTCTTCCACGGGGATATCCTCCATTGAACCGGCGATGAGCGTGCCGGGGTCGTTTGAATAAGACGAGCGAACTCGAAGGGGAACGTTGAACGCGCGGGCGTATTCGACGCTGCGCAGGACCAGAATCTTAGAGCCCACGGCGGCCAACTCCAGCATCTCCTCGAAGGAGAGCTGCTCGAGCTTCTGGGCGTTGTGAACGATGCGGGGATCAGCGGTGTAGACGCCGTCGACATCGGAGTAAATCTCACACACATCGGCCTTGAGCGCTGCCGCCAGCGCCACCGCGGTGGTGTCCGATCCGCCACGGCCGAGGGTGGTGACGTCGCGCGATTCCTTGTTGACGCCTTGGAAACCCGCGACGATGCAGATTTTGCCTGCATCCAGCGCCTCGGTCAGGCGGCCCGGGGTGACGTCGACAATGCGGGCGTTACCATGACGCTCAGTGGTGAGCACGCCAGCTTGGGAGCCGGTAAAAGACTGAGCCTGCGCACCGAGGGACTCCACTGCCATGGCAACGAGCGCATTGGAGATGCGCTCGCCGGCGGTCAGCAGCATGTCCATCTCGCGCTGCGGCGGGACGGGGTTGACCTGGGCGGCGAGGTCTAGGAGCTCATCGGTGGTATCCCCCATGGCGGAGCACACGACAACCACGTCGTTGCCCTGTTTCTTCGTCGCCACAATGCGCTCCGCCACCGCGCGAATGCGCTCTGCGCTTTCGAGGGAGGATCCCCCGTATTTCTGTACGACTAGGGCCACTGACGGTCCCACCTTTCCTGTTTGTGAGGGCCATTACCTGTTCACCGCCCAATACCTATAGACCGGCAGTCAACTCCTTTAGACTACCGCCCTTTGGCTACCATCGAAACACGTGCTGGATATTAATTCCAGGTAAGGTGGAAACGATGCTTTCAAACCTGGTTGCCGTTGCTTTCGCACTGGCCTCGGCACTAGTCGTGGCCTGGGGCACTGTCATACGCCACCGCATCGTGTTGGACGCCAGCTCCAGGACCGTCATGCGCACCGCAATTCGCACTCCCCTGTGGTGGATTGGCACCGGAGCCGCCGTCGTTGCCTATGCCTTGCAGCTCATCGCACTCCACTTCGGCACGCTGCTCATCGTGCAGCCCATCCTCGTCCTGTCCCTGATGTTCACGCTGCCGCTCGCCGCGTGGTATTCCCGGCGGCCGATGCCGGCGCGGGAGGTCTTCTGGTGCCTAGCGCTGACCATCGCGGTGGGCATCATGGTGGTCTACGGGCGCCCCACCGCAGGCTTGACGACGCCCAGCTGGTCCCAGTGGTGGCCCGCCTTCGCCCTCGGCGCGCTGACACTCGCCGCACTCTTTGTGGCGGCCTATAACCGGCCGGAGGAATCCGCACTCGCGCTCGGCAGTGCCTGCGGCATCCTCTACGGCTACGTGGCGCTCGTAGCGAAAGCGGTGGTTGACGTCCTCTCCCACCAAGGCATCGCAGCATTGCTAGCGAGCTGGGAGCTGTACGTGCTCATCGGGCTGGCGGCTGCCGGCACGGTGATCCAGCAGTATTCCTTCCACGCCGGCGCTCTTGCGCATTCGCTTCCCGCGATGACCATCATGGAACCCATCGTGGCTTTCGGCCTGGGTTACTGGGTCCTGGGCGAGAAATTCCAGGTCGAGAGCATCGCGGGCTGGTGCGTGATGGGGGCTTCGCTCATCATCATGATCGCCGCCACGATCGTCCTGTCACGCATTCCGGTCAACCCGGGAAGCACGCGGCTCGCGGAACAAAGCCCGCACTAGATCGCCCACTCAAAGACCACCAGCATGTAGGCGGAGAACCACGCCGACCACAGGACCCATGCGCCACAGGCAGCCCACAGCATGCGTGGGCGCCACGCCGTGGCGGCGCGCACAACCCACGGCAGCACCAGAATGATTGCGGGCAGGAGAAGTCGCGGGCGCGAGTGCATGATGCCGTCGGAAAGCAGCACATTCGCACATAACGCAGCGCTAAACCACCAGGCGACCGGGTTAACCTTCCCCCAGGCCGCGATGAGCAACACGGGGGCACCGAGGATCACCAGCACGGTGAGCAAGTAGCCCACATCGTTGTTCTCCGTCAAGGTTTCCCACACGAACCGCACGGTGGCAACTCCCCCGTCGAAGGTGGAGTTCCAGTGTTCGGTTTGGATGCCGAAGTAGCCGCCAGCCTCCGCCAGGTAGCGCTGTGTCCACAGCAAGTACCCCGGCAGCGGGAGCGACGCCACGATCAGGCTGAGCCACGCCTGCCAGGAACGCCGCCCGTAAAGGAGCACCCACAGGCCAAAAACTGCAAGGAAGTCCACGGAGGTCAGCCGGACAAAGGACAAGGCAATACCGAAAGCCGCGGCGCTCCACCAATCGCGTTCATCCAGCGCCACGAGTCCCCACACCACAAGGGCCCCGAAGAGGGCTTCCGTATAGGGCATGGAAAACACAATGGACATCGGAGCGCTGCTGACCACGATGGCCGCGGCGCATTGCCCACGGCGCCCTGCCCCCAGGCGCTGCGCTAGGACCATGACTCCAGCAGCCATCACCGCGGTAAAAAGAGTATTCACAAGGAGGGCAGCTACCTCAAGGCTGATCCCGGTCCACCCCAGAACCCGCAACAGTATGGGAAAACCCGGAAAGAAAGCCATAGTGATTTCATGGACCGGCCCATCCGTATGGATGTCCGCATCGAAATAACCTACGCGCGCAATCTCCAGGTAGTACTTAGAGTCCCAGGCCGTGAGCTGATCCCACAGCTCCTGCTCGTTAACGGCTCCGATGCCGCTCAGCACAGCGATGCGCACTGCAGTGCCCACTACCGCGACCAGCACGGCCATCGGCAGCAGCGAAAGTACCCCTAGCACACCTTCAGGGGTCGGGGCGGCATCCGGTTCCTTGCCCGGCGCAGTCTTCTTCCCAGGTTCCGGAGCAGTCGTCATGGTGTTTTCTTCAGGCACGCAACACATCCTAGCCACCCGCGACCCCATCCCAGTATGTGAAACCAGTTGCCGCAGAGTGGGAAGCGTTGTATTGTGGCTCACATGACTTTGCGGCACACTCTTCTCCTTAGTAGCCGCGGCGGGATTTAGGTTTGTAACTCTACGGCCAGCGCCCCGTCGCGGAGCGTGGTGATGCCAACACACACCACAGCTGGCCGTCCCCACAATTCACTACATCGTTGCTCATCACAGCAACGCGGCGAAACAAACGCCTCAGGCCACACACAAGGAAGAGAACAAACACCATGTCCCCCAATGATTCTTTCATCTCCGCTCCCCGCGAAATCACCACCCCGGCCGGCCCGCGCAACGAGAACCAGCCCGCCTGGAATAAGCAGCGCGGCTCCTCGATGCCGGTCCACCGCTACCAGAGCTTCGCCCAGGAGGTCGAGCCCGTCACGCTGCCGGACCGCACGTGGCCGGATAAGAAGATTACTGTGGCCCCGCAGTGGTGTGCGGTGGATCTGCGCGATGGTAACCAGGCCCTGATTGATCCGATGTCCCCGCAGCGCAAGCACCGCATGTTCGACCTGCTGGTAGCCATGGGTTACAAGGAGATCGAAGTGGGCTTCCCCTCTGCCTCCCAAACGGACTTCGACTTTGTCCGCGAGATTATTGAGGGCAATAAGATCCCCGAAGACGTCACCATTCAGGTTTTGGTGCAGGCCCGCGAGCACCTGATTCGGCGCACCTTCGAGGCGTGCCAGGGCGCGAAGAACGTCATCGTGCACTTCTACAACTCCACCTCGAAACTGCAGCGCCGCGTGGTATTCCGCAAGGACCGCCCGGCCATCAAGAAGCTGGCCACGGATGCCGCAGAGCTCATCAAGGGCATTGCCAAGGATTACCCGGATACCAATTGGCGCTGGGAGTACTCGCCGGAATCCTTCACGGGAACCGAGCTGGACTTCGCCGTCGAGGTCTGCGATGCCGTCGTCGACATCATGGAGGCCACCCCGGACAACCCCATGATCATCAACCTGCCGTCCACGGTGGAGATGATTAGCCCGAACGTGTACGCCGACCAGATCGAATGGATGCACCGCAACTTTGCCAAGCGTGACTCCATCATCCTGTCACTGCACCCCCATAACGATCGCGGCGAAGGCATTGCCGCCGCCGAGCTGGGTTACATGGCCGGCGCAGATCGCATCGAGGGCTGCCTGTTTGGCAACGGTGAGCGAACCGGCAACGTAGACATCGTCACGCTGGGTCTGAATATGCTCACCCAGGGCGTGGACCCGCAGATCGATTTCTCCGATCTGCCCAAGATCCGCGAGACGGTGGAGTACTGCAACCAGCTGCGCGTACCGGAGCGCCACCCCTACGGCGGCGAGCTGGTGTTCACGGCCTTCTCCGGCTCCCACCAGGATGCCATCAACAAGGGCCTGGATGCCCTGGCCCAGGAGGTACGCCCCGGCGCCAACAACACCGAGGTGTCGTGGGAGGAACTGCAGGAAACCACCTGGGAAGTTCCCTACCTGCCCATCGACCCGAAGGATGTCGGCCGCGATTACCAGGCGGTCATCCGCGTCAACTCGCAGTCCGGCAAGGGCGGCGTAGCCTACATCATGAAGACCGACCATGGCATCAACATGCCGCGCGCCATGCAGGCGGAGTTCTCCTCCGTCGTGCAGGCGGTGACCGACGCCGAAGGTGGCGAGGTCAACTCCAAGAACATGTGGGACATCTTCGCCAACGAATTCCTGGAGCGCACCTCCCCGCTAGAGCTGGTTTCCTTCCAGGTGGACAACTCCACCACAGAGGGCGAGGACGCCAAGGTAACCGCGACCATCGTCTTCAACGGTGAGAAGCGCGTTGTCTCCGGCATCGGCAATGGCCCCATCGCCGCATACGCCAATGCGCTGGAGGACGTCGGAATTGATTTCGAGGTCATCGACTACTCCCAGCAATCCCGTACTGCTGGCGACGACGCCGAGGCCGCCTGCTACATCGCCGCCGAGGTTAACGGCGCCCAGGTATGGGGCGCGGGCATCGCTGGCTCGACGACGCGCGCATCCATCAACGCGATTACGTCCGCAGTCAACCGCGCAGACTAAGCCAGGCAAAGCCAGACTTAACAACAGTGCAGCTAGGGAGGGAGGAGCACGTTCCTCCCTAGCTTCCAGCATCCGAGCTTTAAGCTATGCGCAAAAACTCCTCGTCACCATATCCCGCTGAATGCGCTTTCTTGTAGGCCAGAACTCAGAGCGATATAGTTAAGCAGCATAACTGCACTGCAATAAAGATTTTTCAAACATTTCGTGCGGCTAGTCAGCGCTTCAGTCTGGGCTTCGGCATTCCCAATGCTCACGGCAGACCCGCCCAGCCGTATGCACCCGACGTGGTCTACTCAGCGAAGGCGAGCAATATGACGGTCACTAACTATGTGGTTCCCCACCACGGGTTTGGCACACCGCGTCGCCTGACGGTTGACACCGTAAACCCGGAGATGTTCCTGCAGTTGCTTTCGCTAACTGAAAGCAGTCATCTCCCCGTCACTTTGAGTGGACATTCAAGTACAGGATTTCGCGTCCATCACGGCGAAGACATCGTGGGCGAGATCCCTGCCTCCCAAACTGCTGATTACACGGAACTGGACTGGATCATTGATGCGGGACTAAACCCACAAGCCACCGCGGAGATCGCACTCCGCGAGGATGCGGCGGAAGAAACCATTCCTGCTTTCGAGGTCCTCCTCCCCGAGCCTGGCCTGTGCGTTCCGCTCAATATTCCCCCGGCTCAGCGGTGGGGCATGCTCAGCGGCCAGCGCGCTTTGCGCATCACCGAGTTTGCAGTCCCGTCCAGTTCCCTACCGACGCACCCTGCGCACCTCCTTGTGCGTTTGACCAACAACCGGCACTTTTTCCGACGCTCCATCGAGGTTCACCTTGATGACGAACTCGTCGCCACGATTCCGCGGGAGCGGGCTCCCTGGCTGAGCGATACCATCGCAGGATTCAATCACGAGGGTCTCATCGCAGTCGCCCGCGCATATTTCATATCGGATGGACAACCAACCCTCACCGTCTATTCCGAAGAAGGCACGCCGGAAAGCCACTTCGCCGTGGGAACCGCCGGAATCATCGCTGCCGCCGCGGGCGCAGCGGCCGTGAAGGTCACCAACAGTGGCAAGGCACACGCAGCCAGCCTGCCGGCTGGCGGAATTGAGGCTACCGGCGCAGCGAAGACCGCCGGTACTGCTGCCACGCAGAGTGCACAAGCCCTGTCCCTCAACTCTGCCGGGGCGGCTGCCGTGACCGGAACAAAGATCGCTGCAGCTAGCACTGGGCTCAAGGTAGCTTGTGCTGCTGGCGTAGCCGTCGTGGTCGGCGGGGCTGCCAACTTCGCATCTTCCGGGAATTCCTCCGGTTCACACCACCATAACCTCGCCGAATCGGCTTTTGAGGAAAACACTCTCGCTGTATCCACGTCACACTCTGCCGACGCCGACGCTGCTGCTATTGAGGACAAGGCCTCCGACGTCGCGGACACTACGGACATTGTGGCTGCAGACGCCCACCTCCCCGAGGAGCGGGATGATACGGACGCTACGCAAGCGCTTAGCCCGACTGGTTTTTCCGAGCCCACAGAGCCTACTGAGCTGACCGAACCAGCAGAACCCACGGAGCTCGCTGAGCCCACGGAACGTACCCCACTGCCTGCTGCCGAGGAGGCTGCTACTTCACCGCAGGCGGATCACCTGCCGCATACAGCACCGACAACAGCAGCACCTCGGACCACCGAACCCACAGCGGAGGAGCTCGACGCTCCGGAGGCTCGCCGCACTGAGGCGTTCACCGCTCCCAGCTCCAGCCCTAGGAGCACCGTAAAAAGCACGGAATCAACCACTTCACGTGAGGTCAGTCGCTCCGCAGAGCCGCCGACCACCACGCGCCCGCTGAGCACTACTTCGCGGCCGCGCACAACGCCGCCGATCCACGTACCCCGTCCCACCCCACAAACTCAGGCGACCCCGTCGCCGACTGTGGTGACGACTACGCCGAAGCCACCAGCTGAACCCACGCGCTCCACGTCAAAGGCTGCTCCCACCACCACTCCGGTGGGCGAAGATCGAACCGCACCTCACGACGAACCAACTGCCCCGAGCACGCCGCCGGCCACTACCCCTGTGACCACGCGCGTCAGCACACCACCCACGGCGGCTCCGGCGCCCTCGACTACTTCTGCTCCGGCAACTCCAACGCCCACCACCAAGCCCAAACCAACTAGCAAGCCCAAGCCCACCACGAAGCCCACGCCGACCGCTAAGCCCACGCCAACTAGCAAGCCCAAGCCGACCACTCAACCTCAGCCCACCAGAAAGCCCGAGCCGACTAAAGAGCCCGAGCCCAGCCGCGAGCCTGACCCCACTCCCGAGCAATCCGACCGCGGCGGCTGGGTCATCATCATCGACTTTGGCTAGTCCGCAGCGTGCTTACCTTCACCGCGACTCAGTGGATACAACCCCCTTCTCGTGTGCCCTTTCCAGCTTCCTCGCAGTTGGGTACTAAACTGTGAACAATGACTACGACACCCGGCCCCACCGAGCCTGCAGCGCAGCTCAGCGCTGCAGAGACGCCGGCCGCGGCGTCACCACACACCGGCGCCCCTAAGCCGGGCCCGCGCCCCCACCAGGCAGATAAGAAGCAGACCGATAGGGAGCACAAGGCCTCTGCCCGCGAGGAAGCTCTCGCCGCCTTTCCCTACGTGGCGCTGACCATCCAAACCACCGGAATCCACCCTTCGACCGGCCGCCTGCTCACCGTGGATGCGTTGACTCTCAACGCCGCTGGGGAGATCGGCCAGGAATTCCACGCCGTCATCAACCCAGGCGCAGACCCCGGACCGCGGCACCTCCACGGGTTAAGCGTCGAAGAAATCCAGGCTGGGCAGTCTTTCTCCATGCTGCTCAAGCCTCTGGACCGGCTCATTGATGGCCGCACGCTCATCGTCCACGACACCCCTTATACCTGGGGATTCATCGTCTCCGAAGCGCGCCGTGCGATGACCGCCGCTGCCCGCCAGAACCGCGCGCGCAATCGCAACCGGGGAAAGGGCCGACGCCGCCGCTTCAAGGTAGGACACGTCCCCACCCCAGTCGCCATCGTGGATACCCTCGCCACCGCCCGCCGCCAAAGCGTGTGGGGCACCGACATCCGCTTGGCGGCCGTCGCGCGTGACACCGGCCTTTCTGCACCCGACCCCACGGCCAGCGTCGAGCGTGCACAGAGAGCAGAAAAAGATCCCTCCCGCAAAGCAACCCGCCTGCTCGTGGATCTCTACCGCGCGCAAAGCGCTGGCCCACTCAGCAGTGCAGCACCGGATGACCTGCGAGCGGATCGTTTTGGGCTCCAGCGCTCCCACGTCCGCGTCGACGCTGCTGAAGCACCCCGCCAGCATCACAACCCCGGTCCGTATGTGCCCGGCAAGGAGCTCATCCGCGGCATGGAGATCGTTGTCGCCCCGGAGATCACCGAGGATCCCGACACCATCATTGCCGCACTCGCCCGGGAAGAGCTCAACTACTCAGAAAAACTCACCCGGGAGACTTCCCTGGTGGTCTGCAATATCACCACGGACCTCGTGGGCAAGCCCATGCATGCCCACCGCAAGGACATCCCCCTGATGTCCGACACCGCTTTCCTCGCCGCCCTCGAGCGCATCGAGGAACCCACGGAGCCAGAAGAGCAGTCCGCATCTGGTGGGGCGGGCAACTCAGGGAAGCGCCAGGGCGAGGGACGCTCCGGTGGGCAGTCCAACCGCAACCGCTCCACGAACAAGAATCGCCGTCGCTCCCGCCGTAAATCTTCCGGTAATCATCAGCCCGCTAAACAAGGGCACAACGATAAGAAGAACCAGAACCCTTCAACCGAGGGTTCCGCAGGCGACAAGCCTGCTCACTCGGGCTCGGCTAATAACCAAGGTTCGCAGGGCTCTGGCAACAACAATCGAAACAAAGGCGGAAACCACGGGCGTAGGCGTCGCCGCCGCGGTGGGCGCGGCCGCCGCGGTAATGGCAACCAGCAGGGCCAACAAAACTCGGGACACAACCGCTCCCGCAACACCGATAACTAGCGTCCCCCGACTACCCTGGGGAACATGAATTTTAACTTCCGAAGCGCGTTCTCCTCCGCGCGCACTGCGGTTGCCACCACCGCTGCGACGCTGGCTACCACTGCCTCGCGCGCCACGGGCCGCGGCGCCGGCGGCATGATTGGCGGGCTCATCGCCAACGCCATCGACCCCACCATCATGCAGAACCTAGCCAAGCAGCGCCCAGCCATCCTGGTGACCGGAACCAACGGTAAGTCCACCACCACGCGCATGCTCGCCGCCGCTGTGCGCACCGAGCACTCCGTGGCCACCAATGATGGCGGCGACAACATGGACGCCGGAATCATCTCCGCGCTTCTAGCAGGCAAGGACGCGAGCCACTTGGTGCTGGAAGTGGACGAGCTCCACGTTCCCCACGTCGCGGATAACCTCAACCCCACCGCGCTGGTGTTGCTGAACCTCTCACGCGACCAGCTGGACCGCGTAGGCGAAATTAACAAGATCGAGCGGGCCCTGCGCGGCGCAGTCGAGGCACACCCGGATATGCTCGTCATCGCCAACTGCGATGACGTGCTTATGACCTCCGTGGCCTATGACGCGAAGAACGTCATCTGGGTTTCCGCTGGTGCCGGCTGGATGGGTGAATCCGTCACCTGCCCGCGCACCGGAGGACACATCGTGCGCGAAGGCGAGGACTGGCACGCGGTCAAGCCGCTTGCCGACGGCCGCGAATTCCGCCGCCCCACCCCCACCTGGGCAGTGACGGAGGAAGGGCTGGTGAGCCCGGGGGGCGTCGACAAGCTCCAGCTGTCCCTGCCGGGGCAGGCCAACCGCGGCAATGCCGCCCAAGCCGTCGCCGCTGCCGTCGAGGCCTTTGGCGTGGATCGCCACGAGGCCATTGCCGCCGCGGAAAGCGTCGACGATGTAGCCGGGCGCTATTCCACCATCACGCTAGGAAACCGCACCATCCGCCTGCTGCTGGCTAAGAACCCAGCCGGCTGGCAGGAGGCGCTGTCCATGGTGGACCGCGAGGCCGATGGCCTGGTCATCGCCACCAACGGCCACGTGGCCGACGGTATTGATATGTCCTGGCTGTGGGACGTGCGCTTCGAAGACTTCGAAGATCTGCCAGTCAAGGCTGCGGGTGAGCGCGGCACCGACCTCGCAGTGCGTTTGGTCTACGCGGATATCTCGCACGAGCTCATCCCGGATCCCCTCACCGCCATTCAGTCCTGCCCGGAGGGCCGCATCGAGGTGCTGGCCAACTACACCGCCTTCCGTGATCTGAAGAAGGCCCTCACCGCCGCAGCAGCAAAGGAGCATTCGAATGACTAGCCTGCAGATTGGCCTCATCCTCCCCGATATCCTGGGCACCTACGGCGATGACGGTAACGCCCTCGTGCTGCGCCAACGCGCCCGCATGCGCGGACTCGAGGCAGAGATCGTGCCCATCAAGCTGGGTGAGCCGGTGCCGGAGTCCCTCGACGTCTACACCCTGGGCGGCGGTGAGGACACCGCGCAGATTCTCGCCGCGGAGCACCTCATTGCTGACGGTGGCTTGACCCGCGCGGCGGCCGCTAAGCGCCCAATTCTGGCGATTTGCGCAGGCCTGCAGGTGCTCGGCGAATCCTTCCGTGCGTCCGGCCGCGTGGTGGATGGCGTGGGGCTTATCGACGCCACCACGGCCTCCATGACCGAGCGCGCCATCGGTGAGGTAGCCACCGAACCCACCAAGGCCGGCATCACCGCTGAGCTCACCGAGCCTCTCACCGGTTTTGAAAACCATATGGGTGCCACCATCCTGGGCCCCGCCGCCCAGCCGCTGGGAACGCTCACGCGCGGAACCGGCAATGCGGATACCGCTGCCATCCTGGACCTCTCCGACAGGGCCGTCCAGCGCGGCGCCGAGGGCGCGGTGCAGGGCAGCGTCATCGCTACCTACATGCACGGTCCGGTCTTGGCGCGCAACCCGCAACTGGCTGATCTGCTGCTGGCCAAGGCCATGGGAGTCGCACTCAGCGAACTCGAGCCCTTAGACATTCCGGCTATTGACCAGCTACGCACCGAGCGCTTTAACGCCTCGGAGCCGCCGCGCTCGCAGCGCTAGATATCAACAGAAGTAACTAACTGAACCTATTGACCAGAATCTTCGGTACACGGTACAGTAAGCAACGGACGCACCAAGGTGCTCCACTTCCGAAGCTCGTGTGAACAACACGAGCTTTCGCGTATCCAGGGGGGAAGATGTACATCGGATACTTTGACGAATTTGGACATAACGGGGCTTATGGCTCCCGCAGTTGTTTTTCCACAACCGAAATCCCCATGAGTCCTACCGGCATGGAAGCTCTGGAGAAAAAGTTCAACGGTTAATTCTCTGTTTCCTGAAGCGCCGGTTTAAACCGTTAGGCGGCCGCTCAACGCACGCGAAAGCGTCAGCTCATCAACAAACTCAAGGTCGCCTCCCAGCGGCATGCCGGAGGCCAGGCGCGTGATCTTCAGTCCCGGGAAGTCGCGCAGCAAGCGCACGAGGTAGGCCGCGGTAGCCTCGCCCTCGGTGTTGGGATCGGTGGCGAGGATGACTTCGGTGATGTCCGGGGAGTCGTCGTACAGCGGCGCTTCCGGGGTGGAATCCGCGAGCTCTCGATCCGGTAGCACGCCGCCGAGGCGCTGCAGCAGCTGCGAGATGTTGAGGTCCTTCGGGCCCACATTCGCCAGCGGGTCGAGCGCGCCACCCAGCACATGGTAGCGGCCGTCATATTCGCCGGTGCGCTCGATAACCTGGATGTCCTTGGGCTCTTCCACCACGCAGATGGTGGAAGCATCGCGCTGCGAATTGATGCAAATGCGGCAGACTTCCTCGCGGGAAATATTGCAGCAGATGCGGCAGAACGTCACCCCATCACGCACTGCTCCCAGCGCCTTCTGGAGGCGGTCAATCTCCTCTGGGTCCTGATGCAACACGTGGAAGGCGATGCGCTGCGCTGACTTCGGGCCAATACCCGGCAGGCGCGAGAACTCATCGATGAGATCCTGCAGAGGTCCTTCAAACACGCAATGCTCCCCTCACTCAACAATCCCTCAGACCTCGACGGCCGGGGACACAATAAAAGGCCGCGCTGCTCTCCACGAAGAGAGCAACAACGGCCTTTAAGTCTAACGCGCGGCTTACTGGTTGCCGCCGAAGACATCCTGGAAGGACGGACCATCGTAGTTCTGCTGGGACTGGCCCATGCCCTGGGACAGCGGACCAATCTTCTCCTGGGCCAGGCGGCCAGCAGCAGCGTGGGCCTCCTTGAAGGCACCAACGATGAGGTCCTGGAGGGTATCGATGTCCTCCGGGTCGACCACGGACTTATCGATGGTAACGTTCTGCAGCTCAGCGCCACCGGTCATAGTGACCTTCACCAGGCCGTTGCCGGCGGTGCCTTCAACGGTGGAGGCCAGGATCTCTTCCTGTGCCTTCTGCAGTTCTGCCTGGACGCGGGCTGCCTGCGCCAGGATCTCGTTCATGTCATTTGCCTGCTGCATCGGGTCGTTCTCAGTCATGCTAAAAATCCTTTCACACGATTATTTTCACTACGCGCCAAGTGTACAGATGCCACGCTAGAGCCGCCGCGCTCCCAACTCCTGTGCGAGGAGCTCCATGGCCACCTCCGTGGCGTTGCGGTGGTCCATCTCGCCGGCATTCTGCGCGGCCTCCATCATCTCGCGCTCCTCATCCGCGCGGGTGTACTCCGGCTGCGGAGCGGGAGCTTGCTGAGGCACAGGCTGCTGCGGCGCGGCAGGCGCTTGGCCTGCGCTTTCCGACGCCCCACCCATCCCCGCCGGCGGACCGTACTCCTCCGGTGGGGCTTCGAATTCGCCTTCCTCCGGGCCTGGCTCCGGCGGCAGTGGAACGCCGTTGCCAAACTTGGGAACTTTGGAAAACTCTTCGTCCCGCTGGGCCGCTACTTGGCTCGCTTGCGCGATGCGTGATCGCCATTGGCTACCACGGGCCTCCCTCTTTGGGGGCACCATCGCCCCGCGCGGGGCGACGTCCGGACGTTGTGGTTCTGCCGGCGGCTGCGACTCAGCTGCCTCACGCGGCTGTTCCGTCGTCGTTTCAGACGACGGAGCCTGCTGCCCAATCTGGCGCGGCGCGCCCCACGGGTCATCGCTAGCGTTGCTGGGTTCCTTCGCCTCGGACTCGCTGGGCTTGTCTACTTCTTCAGATTCTGTTGCTGCCGCGGAAGCAGGCACAGTGTCGGAAGAGTGCGAATCAGTAGCGTTGTCCGGAGTCTCCGGACTCTCTGCCTCCTCGTCGGGCTCGGCGGCCTCGCGTGGTGGCTGGTTGGGGTTCCACTGGGTGCGCTGGGCTGGCTCAGCCACCGTGAAGCCGTGGGCCTTCGGGTCTGTGCCGATGACGCACGTGACCTTCAGGTTGCGGTTGAGCTCTTCCTTAAGGACGGTCACGATGACCTCGTTGGTGCCTGGCGAGTTGATGCGTTCCGCCAGCGCGCCGGTGGTGTGCCCAAGAACCAAGGTGTCATCACGCACGCCGAGGACACGGGCTTCGGCGAGCATGATTTCAGCGACCTTGTTCCGACGCCCAATCGTCGCCCGCAGGTCAGACCAACGCCCGCGAATTTCCGCGGCTGGGTCTTGAGGCTGCTCGGGCTCAGGCTGCTGTTCTTGTGGCTGTCCTTGAGCCTGTTCTTGCCGTTCTTGTTGTTCCGGCTGTTCCGCTTCCTGCGGTTGTTCGTGCTGCTCCTGTTGCTGGTGTTCCGGTCGCTCTTGGCGCTGTACAGGCTGCTCTGACTGCGGCTCAGGCTGCGCCTCCGGCTGTGCAGGGCGCTCCACCGGTGCCTGAGGCTGCGCAGCCTCAGGGGTTGGGGTCTGCTGCGTCTGCTGGGCTGCTTCTTGAGTCCTTTCGACCTGCTGTGGTTGCTGTTGCTGGGCCTCCTGTTTTGCAGCCTGACGGCTGCGACGCTGCGCGATGATAGCCGCGGCGGCGGCCGCGGGATCCTGGGCGCTAGCGACCGCAGATTGCTGGCGTTGCGCAGGCGGAGTTCCCTGCCCAGCGGGAGCGGAAGGCTGCACGCCCGCCCCCTGCGGGGCAGCAGTGGGCATCTGACCAGAGGCTGCCGCTGCAGGCCCCGAGCCAACGATGAGGTGCGCACACAGAATTTCTAGGAGCAGCCGTGGGGACGTCGCACCACGAAGGGAGGACACGCGCTCGTTGACGGTTTCCGCCAGGTAGGCCAGCTGTGGGCCGGAGAAGCGCTGCGCCTGGGCAGTGAGGATCTCACCGCGGTCAGTCGGCGCCGAGACTAACCCCTCCTCCAACGCTGAAGGGACGGCCTGCAGGATCATCAAATCCCGCAAACGATCCAAAAGGTCAATGGCAAAGCGGCGAGGGTCGTGGCCGGCCTCAATGACATCGTCGACAAGCCGGAAGAGCCCAGCCTTATCCTGGTTCGCCAGGGATTCAACCGTGTTATCCAGCAGGCCTACGTCCGTGACACCCAGAAGTGGACGGGCCACGTCGTAGGTCAGCCCATCGGGGCCTGCGCCCGCCAACAGCTGGTCCAGGATGGACAAGGTATCGCGGGGCGAACCGCCGCCGGCCTGGATGACCATGGGGTACACAGTGTCATCCACGTGGACGTTCTCCGAGGCCACGGTGCGCTCCAACAGCCCTTTCATCGCCGGCGGGGTCAGCAGGCGGAAGGGATAGTGATGGGTACGCGAACGGATGGTGCCGATGATCTTCTCCGGCTCCGTCGTGGCAAAAATGAAGATCACGTGCTCCGGTGGTTCCTCCACCACTTTGAGTAGAGCGTTCGCGCCGGAGGCGGAAATCATGTGGGCCTCATCGATGATGAAGATGCGGTAGCGCGACTCCGCCGGCGCGTAGTAGGCGCGGTCACGCAGCTCACGCATGTCCTCGACACCATTGTGAGAGGCGGCGTCGAGCTCCGTGACGTCGAGGTTGCCCGGCCCACCCGGGGCCAGCGAGACGCAAGAGTCACACTGCCCGCACGGCGTTGACGTTGGCCCCTGCTCACAGTTCAGCGAGCGGGCCATGATGCGCGCGGACGAGGTCTTTCCGCAGCCACGCGGGCCGGAAAAGAGGTACGCATGGTTAATGCGCCCTGCGTCGAGGGCAGCGGATAAAGGCGTGGTGACCTGCTCTTGGCCAACCACTTCCGCGAAGGTTGCTGGACGATATTTCCGGTAAAGAGCCACGGTTAGTCAGTGTAGCGTTTCATCCCGACACGTCACTCCGAGCGCTGCCAATCCAGCAGATCGATGCCTTGCTCTGCCACCGCCTGCTGCAGCGCCGGCACGCCTTCCTCGACGGCGTAGGCATACTCGGCGTCGCTCAGCATGAGCAGTTGGCACACCAGCGTTAGGCGGCCTTCCTCCGCCACCTGCGGGGTCTGGCCGCCCCACAGGTACGGGGCGATGAGCATGCCATGACGCACGCTCAAGTGAGCGAAGCGCTCATCGTCTTCGGCAAAGAGCTTGGGCAAGAGCAGGCCCGGTTGCGCGGGCAACAAGCCTGCAGCTTCCGTGAGCAACGCCGCCGCAGCACTCACTGCGGCAGCCACCTCCACCTGCCCGGTGCGGGCGACGGTGAGGAGCTCACAGCGCACGTCGATGCCTTGCTCGGCGTGCGCTAGCCCGGTGTCGACGGCGGCAAACTCACACGTGACGGCGAGGGACTGATCCCCCTCCAGTGAGGCTAAGCCCAGGCGCTGCCCCTCGACGTTTTTAAACTCGAGGTCAGTCGGGATGATCTGGTCAAGCCAATAGGCCGTCTCGTCGGAGTTGATTGCCTTATGCCCCCAGCTTCTCCAGTGCGGCGAGCAGCACACAGGTGGCCACGCCATCCATGGCTGCCTCAACTTCTTCCTGCGGGGGCAGGGACGGAGCCAAGCGAATGTTGTGGTCCTTGGCATCCTCGCCGTAAGGGAAGGCAGAGCCGGCCTGAGTCAGGAGAATGCCGGCATCGCGGGCCAGTTCCCAGACTCGGGTCGCGGTACCCTCCATCACGTTGAGGGAGATGAAGTAGCCGCCCTTGGGGTGGGTCCAGTCCGCGATCTCATGGTGGGTGAGGTTCTTATCCAGGATGCGAAGAACCGACTCGAACTTCGGCGCCAACAGCGCAGCGTGGCGGCGCATCACCGCGCGCACGCCCTCGGCGGAACCAAAGAACTCGTAGTGTGCCAGCTGGTTAATCTTGTTCGGGCCAATGCCGCGGATACCGGCGTGCTCCAGGTACCACTCGAGGTTGTCTTCGGAGGAGCCGAAGAAGCTCACGCCGGAGCCAGCGAAGGTGATCTTCGACGAAGAAGACATGGCCCAGAAGCGGTCCGGGTTTCCTTCCTGTTCCGCAATCTCCAGAATCGGCAGAATCTCCGGGAAGTCCTCAGTCAGCGTGTGCACGGCATAAGCGTTGTCCCACACGATGCGGAAGTCCGGTGCGCCGGTCTCCATCGCAGCAAGGCGGCGAGTCTTCTCTTCCGAGATGACGGCACCCGTGGGGTTGGAGAACATCGGCACAACCCACATACCCTTGACCTGCGGGTCCTTGGCCAGCTCCTCGACTGCTTCGATGTCCGGGCCATCTTCTTCCATCGGCACCGAAATCAGCTCGAAACCGAAGGACTCCGTGATGGCGAAGTGGCGGTCATATCCCGGGGTGGGGCAGATCCACTTGATGGTCTCCTCCTTGGACCACGGCTTCTCAGAGCTGTTAGTGCCAAAGGTGTAGGCCCACAGGATGAGGTCATACATGATGTTCAGGGAGGAAGAGTCCGCCGCAATGAGGAGCTCTGGGTCCATGTTGGTGAGCTTGCCCCACAGATCGCGCAGCTCCTTGATGCCCTTCTGGTTGCCATAGTTGCGCAGGTCATTACCCGCAGCATCGGTGTAGTGGCCGCGCCCCGGCAGAACGAGCAGATCGTTGGACAGATCAAGCTGCGCCTTGGACGGCTTACCGCGGGTCAAGTCAAGATCCAACCCCTCAGCCTTGAGGGCCTCGTAGTCCTTGCGCACCTGCGCGGCAAGCTCATCAAGCTCGGACTTTTCAAGATTAAGAAGAGACATCCGTCTTCCTTCCGGGACGTAGTGCGGACATATGGCAACCATACTAACGCCCCGTCACATCCCCCGTGTGAAAGCACACAAATAAAAAGGGGACCCCGCGCACCCGCCAGAGCCTCCTGACCCTTGCTGCATTCCTGCCCTGGGGGAGTTCAGAGGATGGACGCCACGCGGAATCCTGCGGTCTAGCCTAGCGCGCCTTGCTTGCCGACGCCAAACCGCTCCCCCACCACCCAGCTCCCCACTCCGCTTCCAAGCGCGCTTTCCGCCTCAAGCCACTACATCCTTAACTTTTTCGCCCTGACCTGGCGATTTTGCTTCATTAGGGGGATCATGTAATGTTTTCCAGCGGAGGATTCGACTAGCGGCCTATGTCACACGCCTGGAACGCGTGCGGGAGTCACATCCCTCAGGGGTTCAAATCCCCTATCCTCCGCCACTGGGAAGTCCCCCTGGATGTCATCATCCAGGGGGACTTCTTCTTTATCCGGAGCCAAGCCCCCGTTTCACCACGTATAGAACTCCAAGATGTTTCCGTCTGGATCCGAAATGTAGGCGGAATAAGAACCCCATGGCATTTTCTTCGGTGAGGCAGAAGCCTCGCGATAGGAATCTGGAAGTTGACTCCAGTACTCGTCGACGTCCTCGACAGAAAACTGGATTACTGCTCCGCCGGGGGTCGCCGGACTAGTGTTAGTGGCTGAAGCAAAAGCTGAAGAATCGAATACGCCAATTACGCTGCCATCAAACGACACTTCAAAATATCCTTCTTCAGCAGACAATGGCTTTGCTTCGGAGTTTGGAAGTTGATGGTAGAACTCCCATGAGGCTTCGATATTGCGGGTCAAGATGGTCAAATGATCGAATCGCATGATTGGCATAACCTTTCTCGCTGGGCCAAAGATTAGTCGCGATTATTCCAAATGCCCTTTGCCCGTGTGCGGTATTAGAAATCGAGGCTATTGGATTCTTCATGCGGTGGCTTGGAGCCTTCAAGCAAAGGAACCAAAGCAAAGGCACCATTTGCGGGGCCTAGGATGAAAAACCCCAGGTGGTTGCATGCAGATCTTTGCATAAGGTGCCAGTACTTTGGTTCCTTTGCGGTTGGGCACTCGAGCTGGGCGCCTCCATCGAACACCCACAGCTGCACACCCCTACTCGAACTCGGGGGCCTCGAAACCGTCTTCCTTGAGCCACTCCACGTGCGGCGGGGTGTTCATGCCCCACTCGGTGCGGGCAAGCAGAAAAGCCTCTTTCACCTCGGCCTCGCCATAGCCGCCATCGCGCAGGAACTGGCGGAAGCCGCGGGGACCAGGTTCTTTGATCCACAACCAGACGTAGTCTTCCAGGGTGTGGTCGCCCAAAATGTCTTCCATACCTTCTGGCAGCAGCTCACGCCCGGCGCGCACGCGCTCCTCCAAGTCAGCGTCGAAGAAGTCGTAGAGGTAATCCAGGCCGTCTTCCAGCTGGGCGTACTCATAGGCGTCCATTGATTCGCTCCTCTCGCCACCATTCTTAGTCACGGATCAGCACTCCCCCTCAACTGTGTTTCTTTGCGCCGAGGGACATCCGGTCAACGTCGGCAAGCACTTCATCCACAATCATCGGGTTGAATTCCCTATCGCGGCGCAGGCGCAGCAATTCTTGCTGGGCGCCTGCGAGGGCTGTTCGCCGTGCCGCGAGGGCCACCTCACGGGCCTCGATAGCCATGCGCAGACGCGTTGTAGCGTCCTCACCATCCTCGTCCTCACCGAGGCGGTCCTCAAACCATTGGGCAATATTTGCCGCAGTGTCGGGGTCCAGTTCCTCATACTTCGCGCGCATCGCAGCAATGCCGGCTTTACGCGCGCGGGAGGTAATGGTCGCGCGCATCTTATCCGTGGCTGCCTGCGAATACGTAGTGAGGTCGAGCTGACGCATAAGCCACGGCAGCAACAGGCCGGGAATCACCATGGTCATGAGCAGCACCACGAGGGCGATAACGGTCAACTCGTTATAGAAGCTCAAACCACTTGGAACAGACAGAACCAGCGCAAGAGTCACCAGACCGCGCATGCCGGACCACGTCATAAGCAGCACTTCTTGCAGGCGCAGCGGCGCCAGACGCGGCTTTCCGCGGCGCTTGTTAATGAGATAGAAGGCGTACATCCACACCAAGCGCACGAGGAAGGCAACAACGGACAGGATGACGCCGATGATGACCGCATGCCAGAGATCCGCGCCCGCGGCGTCGATGGCGCTGAACACGGTTAAGCCAATGAGGCCGAAGGCCACACCCGTGAAAAGCAGCTCGACGGTCTCCCAGAATGACTGACCGGAGAGTCGGTCCTCGGCTTGAATCGGTGCGCGGGAGTGCAGTTCCACCGCAGCAATCACCACAGCGATGACACCGGAGGCACCGAGCTCCTCCGCGGCGATGTACACGGCAAAAGGAATCACCCACGTCAACGCGTTGCGAGCGATAACCTCGTGAACCGCGCCGACGAACCACGAAGACACGCGCCCCACGACGAGCCCGAGAATGGTGGCTACCGCCGCGGAGTAGAGGAAACTCGTCACCGCTTCCCCGGCGTGCATCTCCCCCGAGCTCGTCACGGCTTCCAGGGCGAGGTGGAAGGCCACAATAGACGCAGCATCATTGAACAGGCCCTCAATCTGCAGCACGGAAATGATGCGCCGCGGGATACCGGCTGGTTCTGCCACGGCCTCGACGGCCACCGGATCTGGCGGGGCAATCGCGGCGCCGATAAGGATGGCGGCAGCGAGCCCCAAGCCCGGCATGAAAGCACGGGCGGTGAATCCCACCGCCAGGGTCGTAGCCACCACGAGCAGCACGGACAGAGCCAGGATGGTCATCCACTGCTCACGAATGACACCCCACGATGTTCTCCTTGCCAGCGCCCACAACAATGGCGGCAAGAAGATGGGAAGAATGAGGTCAGCAGGCACGGAGAATTCAAATGTGCCATTCGAGAAAGTGGCGTACACCGAAACCGCCACCGCCGTAAGGATAGTCAAAAGCGCCGGCCAGGGAAGTCCTATTTTGTCCCCTACCGCCTTGACGATGACGGTCAACAGCATCAGGCCAATAAGGACAAACAAAACTTCCATGCTGAGCTTCTCTCTCCGTTAAATTTTTTGTTCTCAGACTACCGCTGTACAGCCGGCGAGGGAGAGGAGTTACACAGCACCGTCCCAAACGAAGGCCTCTCGCGGCAGCTTCTCCGGCTGAAACTGATGGCGCAGTTCCTCTACTGAGGAAGCCTCATATCCCAAGGAACGAGCCAAGAGCTTGACGACGTCCCCCGCATCCCTACCGTGCCCATCGAGCAGCTGACGCAGGGTCACCGCCCCATCGCGCTTGGACAAACGCACACCCTCAGCGTTGAGCACGAGCGGCACGTGGACGAACTCCGGCTCCGGATAGCCCAGCTTGTGCGCCAGGTAGGCCTGGCGCGGGGCGGAAGACAGCAAGTCATCGCCGCGCACGATCTGATCTACGCCTTGGAAGGCATCATCAACAACAACCGCCAGGTTATAGGCCCAGTCCATGCCCTGGTTCGGGTCGGCCGGGGGCTGCCCGCCGCGACGCAAAATGAAATCGTCCACCTCCCCGGTGTACTCGCCGGCGAGGGCATCGTGGATGGTGAAGGAGGAGGCGTCGGCACGCAGGCGTATGGCTGGCACGCGGTTTTGAGCAGCCAGCTCGGCGCGCTTGGCGGCCCGTTCATCGTCGCTAAGCGCGCGGCAGGTGCCCGGGTACTGTCCTGGGATGGCGTGTGGGGCGCGGGAGGCTTCCTGGATGTCCTTGCGCGAGCAGTAGCACTCAAAGGTGGGAAGCTGGGCGAGTGCCTTCTCATAAGCCGCGTAGCGATCCTGCTGGTAGATGACCTCCCCATCCCAGTCCAAGCCGAGCGCGGCGAGGTCCTCCAGCTGGCGCTGCGCCGACTCCCGCGAGGAGCGCTGCGTGTCAATGTCCTCCACGCGCATAAGAAAGCGGCGCCCGCTGCTCCTGGCGTAGAGCCAAGCCAGCAACGCCGTGCGGAGGTTACCCAGATGCAGATCGCCGGACGGGCTCGGGGCATAGCGCCCGGCGGGGCTGAGAGAATCCATGCCCACCAGTCTACGAGGAGGCCCGCGCGCGTCGGAGTCCTCTACTAGAATCTCCCCCATGGCTTCTGACGCGACGTATCCCCTGCTTGATTCTGCCGACGCCGAGCGTATGCTCGCTTATGCGCGTGCCCAGGCGCCGGGGCTTTCTCTTCCCACCGTTGAGTCCGCCCACATTGACAAGCAGATCGACCGCGTGCTGTCCAACGACACGTTCCAAGGCTGTGCGGAGGATGCCGTCCCTGCCGCCCACTACTTGGAGGCGCGGGAGACACTTCGCGTGGCTGCTGGCACCATCGAGAACATCGACGATTCCCTCACCATTGCCTCGATTGGAGCGCTGACCGGGCAGCCGTCTCTCGTAGCTACTGGCTATACGCGTGTGGCCCGCGCATGGTTGGATAACGACAACACCGAAGAAGCAGAGAAATTTGCGGCCAAGGCAGCAGCGGCTGGTGACGACACCGCGCTGGGCGAGATCGCCGCAGCTCGCACCGCGGCCAGCCACAAGGATTTCTCCGAGTCCGCCCCCGCTAGCGAGAATGCATCAATCAGCCCCGGCAGCACGACGTCGCTCTCGGATCTGCAGGAACTTCTAGATTTCGCAAAGAACGGCGATGCAAAGGCGCATGCGGCCGACTTCGTGGCTGTCAACGACGCTGTGACCGGAGGCAAATTCGACGGAGCGGGTGCCACGATGGCCGCAATCCTTCAAGCCATCCTCGAATCGGCCGTGGGCGCACTCTGGGCATCCAACTCTGCCGCCGACTGTGAACGCGTGGCTGCGCAGTCCTTCACCATCCTCTCCAACGCACGCAGCGACGAGGATTACCAGCAGCTCCCAGCGCCCATGCTGGCCCGCTTCTACAGCGATGCCGCACAACACTCCCCTGACGATGTAGAGCAGCGCGTGGCCTGCTTTGCCGCCGCTGCCCGCGAGTACCAACGTTGCGGCGACCTCGACGGTGAGCTGCACGCCCTCCTCAAGACCGTGGCCCTCGATGTTCGCCACCGCGATCCGGAGGAGGCCTACGACATCCTGGCCTCACGCTATGTGGACTCCACGAAGCTCAAGAGCCTCCCCGTAGCCGCCAAGTGGACCGTTCTGTATTCCGAGAGCCTGCGCACGCAGGCTCAGGACATGTTTAAATCCACCCAGGTGTTGCTCGACTTCTTGGAGAAGCACCCCGCGTCCCAGGCCACCACGTCTTCGGAGCAAAACGCCATGGCGGAGGTAGCTGAGCTTCTTGGGGATCGCTACACCGCCGCCAACGCGGCAGACCGCGCGCGCAACATGTATCACTTTGCGTTTAACCTGTTTGCCGCAGCGGGCAATTCCCGCGCGCTCGAGGAGCTGCGCAAGAAGGCCTAGGTTTGTGGCGTTTGTCCACCGAACCACTGCCGGTTCGCCGGCAACCACAGCAGAACGATGACTGCCGCGGAGACGATCGACGCGGGCATCACCGAACTCAGTGGAATGAGCAATACCACGATGGCGCTGATAGCGGTCAAGGCAATCCGCGCCGACTGCTGCGCGTGCAGCACATAGGTCGTGATGACACACACGAGAAGGACCAGCACGCCCAGCAGCACGCCGAGCTCCGTGGAGAGCTGGTCCGTGCGGCTTACCGCCGCCGGGCTGTTTTCAAAGGCCACGAGCCGGCAGATGTTGTAGACGGCGTAGCTGGTGATGAAGATCTCCAGCACCGCTGCGACCTTCAGCGGCCACGGTGCCCACTGTGCCTTCATATCGGCGGCGCGGCGGGCCTGGCGGACGGTGTCGCTGACCTGCCCATAGCGATAGTCCGGCGCGGTCCCGGCAGGCGAGCCCGGCTGCGGTGCTCCTGGGGACTGCGGGCTGCCGAAAGTCATGACACGTCCTGCACAAAAACGCCGCGGCGGCTGAGCAGCCAGCGGATGGGATCCAGCACGCGATAGGGCGCAATGCCGCTGCGCGCCAGCTGGCGGCCCGTCGGGGCCTCCCCCAAGGCGGAGACCACGAAGAAGCTGCCATCGCGCGGCGCGGCTGAATAGAGCTTGTTGATCAGATCGTTGGCGCCCAAGAAGCGCAAGAGCGATTCCGCTTCGAGGTGAACCATCCAACGGTCCGAATCGCGGAAATTCCACCCGGTGTCGCGGCGGAAGGCAGCACCGCGGTTGGCCATGAGCTTCTTCCACCGCACGTCATCCACCTGCTCTAGCTTCTGCACCGTGTCAAACTTCGAGATGGTCACCGCGAGCGGCGGCGGGGTATCCGTATCGAGCAAATCCAGCAGGTTATCCAGGACCCGCAAAGAGTCCGCGCCCAGTTCACCAATGTTGGGAATCAGGCCGTGGATAAAATCCTGAATCTGCTGCACGCGGAGCGGATCGAAAAGGAAAATCACCAAATCCGCGTGCGAGAAGAACGCCAGGTTCTCCCGGTCCGCCTCGTTTTCCGGAGGGTTCTCCAAGTCCTCACCCGCCACGTCACGGAAGACCAGGTAATTCATGCGCTCGTGGCCCTGCTCATCCGGCCACTTGCCGAGTTCAAAAATCAGCGGATCGCGCTGGTAGGCGTCGGTAGCCACCGCACTTGGTGTGGGGTCCATGGCACGCATCTCCTCAAAGAGCGGCCGCTCATAGACCTCCGCGTAGCGCTCGCGCGTGGATTCATCCGCCGCTTGGACGGAGCGATTGTGCTTGTGCGCCAGCTGCTTGAGCTGCTTGATCATCACTGCGGTGTAGAGCGACTTACCGGAGTTACGCGCACCGGCCATGGCCACGCAATGCGTCACGGCGTCGGTCCATCCCTGCGGCAGCTCGCGGTTGGTGTACGGGCTCACCGTCACACCATCCTCGAGCGGTTTAAAGGTCCACGGACAACGTGCCTGGCTCATTAGTTCCTCTCTTTCAGCATGGCGGTGACGCGATCGGTCAGTTCCGAAAGCTCCGTGTTGGCGCCGGTATCGAGCTGCTTGACGACGTCCCCGTCGATCACCGCGTACGCCACATGAGCTGGGGTTCCGTTGATGTGCGCAAGCTCCAACTCCTGGCGCCCGATGGCGCTCGTGATGAGCACGACGGTGGGCACCTGGGTCTCCAGCATGGAAGCCACTGGGGAATCGGTGACGTAGATAGCAAGAGAGGCTGTGGAAGCCACCGTCGGCCCACGCCACGGGCGCTGTCCGACGCGCTCCGCTCCGTTATCGATAACGCCCGCGATGAAGCGCGTGAGCTCGTCTACCTTGTGGGTCTCGATGCTGTCCTGGCCGTCGGTGGCGCGGAAGTGCCGGAAGGCATCGGAGAGCGCATCGATGTATTTGGCGGCCGCCTCAACGATCTTCGGTGTGACGTTGACCTGCATGGAGGCGGAACCATCGACGACCACGGTAACGGCATCGAGGCCAGCGACGTCCAGCTCCGCGCGGCGCATCTTGGAGCGCACCTCGCGGGCGGAGTCGGTAATTCCGGCGCCCTCGGTCGTGCCGAATGCTTCCAGACGGTAGCTGCCGGATTCCGGGGTGACCTCGGCGAGGCGCTCGGCGGAGTCCTCGGCGGCGTCGATAAGCACGCGCGGGAACGTCACCGAGTCGCCCGCGTTGCTCACCGTCAGGCGCACCTCGCTGCGCAGGCCGAAGGTCCCATTCCCCTTCGGGCGCACAACGATGGTGGCGCGCTCGGGAAGGGAGTGCACCATGAGGGAGAGATCGTGGACGCGCACGGCGTCAACGCCCTCCCCCAGGATCGCCAGCTCCATCGAGGCGCCGCCGGTTCCCATCTCGAAGGCTTCGACGCGCAGGATGCCGTCTGAGCCGATGCGGCGGGACTCGCCGTCCCGCAGTGTGTATTTAGCCATGACGCTTCTTTCCTTCTCTTACCTTCCGTGGAATCCCGTGTTTCGCCCGTGCTCATTGGGAGCTGCGCCTCGGTGCTGCCACGCTGTGTTCTGTGCACGCTGCGCTGGACCCGGCCGTTGCTGCAGGGGAGCTGAGCGCTCCGCCAGCAACTGTGTCGTACCATCCAGCAACATGGCGACGCGCCCCGTGGCGTAGCGCTCGCAATGCTCCAGCGCGATGACTCCCGCAAAGTGCGTAGCGGTGAGGTATCCGATGTGCTCGAGCTCGCGGTTCTCCCAAGGCTGCAGTGCGTCCTCTGCCAGGAGGTTGAAGTCCCGCGGGAAGTAGAACACCCAGGAGGCCACTATCGCGGACATCAACACCTTGTCCAGCCCCTCCCCCAACGAAGATTTATCAAGGTAGGCCAACTGGATTGAGCGGCCGCGGTTGACATCAAGGTGCTCGATCCACCAGCGCGGATCGAATTCCCGAAGCTTGTGCCACTCCTCGGCGCTGAGCCCAGGAACGTTGGCATTGCCGCCGGCAGCTCCTTGTGGCTGCGCCTGGCCGGCGGATGCTTCTCCCCCGGGTTCTGGTGCGGCCTCCGGTGCGGCCTCCGGTGTGGTGGCGAAGGGGTTCTCCTGCGGTGTGTTCGGCGCAGGGTTATCAAGCGGATTCGGCGGAATGCCTGCCGGGGATTCGGCCGACGCCGCAAAAGGCGAGGAATCCGTCAGTGGTGCCCCGAAGTCCGCCGGGTCCTGGCCCCAGGAATCATCAAATCTCGGTGTGGTGGCCTGCTCGAGCGTGCTGCTGGCCGCAGCACCCTGCTCGGCCTGCTCCTCCTGTGGCTCCGGGGCCACAGCCTCAGCTTCTTCCGCAGCACGTGCTTCATAAGCGCTGACGTCTGGTAGGGCTTCATCGAGCGCAAACACGACTGGATTGCCGGGGATCGCTGTCTCCGCTAGACGCTGCTTTTCACTCGGCGGCACCACGAGCATGGTGGATGTGCTCAGCGGGAACTCGTTGATGGCAGCTGCCTTCTCAAACGTGGAGAACCCGAAACCGTCCTCTCCCACCTCGCGGGCGGTGGCAGCAATCCACAACGCAGCTTGGTTGTCGGGCGCGACGAGAATAACTAAGCCATTGCGGGAGTTCAACACCGTCGCCATGGCAGAGACCAGCGCGCGGTTGAAGGTTGGGTTCGGGTTCGGGCTCACCGCTTTGAACGGCGCGGGAAGCTTGTCTGGGTGGCGGAACTCCCCATCCAGGAATTCCTCCAGCAGCACATCCGAGTGCAGCGGGCCGCGCGCCGAGATCTCCTCCGGTATCTGCACCTTATCCACCTCATAGATGGAAAAGGGCGCTGGAACGTCGGGAGAAAACAGGACCGTCGCCGGTGCCGGCGGGGTTCCCGTGCGCGAAATCGACGTGTACGTAAAGACGTTGCCACCGCGGCCGGTCGCATCCAGCCCGGCAGGGACAGACACCATGGTGACCCACTTTTCTGCCTCAGGAGTCAACGCGAAAACCGCGGTACGGCGGACCAGCTCCGCGCGCTGCTGGGCGGAGGGAAAATCCGGGATCGTCGTGCCGTTGTTGAGTGATGTCGGTACGAAGGACACCAGCTCGGCCAACTCCTCCTGGGTGATATCGCCGGTTTTCTGCCCTACTCCCCAGCCGCCGGCGCGGCCGTTGGCGCGGGAGAATGATGCATAGCTAAATGCGCCGCCCATACCTACTGGCCCCCTTGGTAGTACTGGTCCTGGCTGTAATCTAGACCGTAATTCTGCTGGTCATAGCTCTGCTGTTCATACTGTTGCTGACCGTAGTTCTGGTCATAGTGGGGAGTCTGATTCTGCATTGGTGGGTACAGCACCAGCCTGTAGGACACATCGCCTTCCACCACCACGGCTTTATCCAGTGCGCTCAGCGTGGGGGCGGGGTCGCTGTAGCTTTCGGAGAAACTGCTGAAGGCATCCTGCCCGCCGAAGCTATCGAAAGAACTATCAACGTGGCTGTCAAAGCCCTCAACCGCAAAGAGGCGGATAAACCCCCCGCGCTGGACGTGCTCACCAATTGACACCGTGAAATCCGGATGCTGCCCACGCATCGGGCCTAAACCATGAGCAACGTGCGTGGCGCTCTGCAGGTTGGTCTCCACGATGCCGAGTGCCTCACCGTCTTCGGGGAAAAGCGGCAGACGGTCAGCACGGTAGACCACCTGGCAGGAGAACTGGCGCTTATCACCGTTACCCAAACTCCACAGGAACACCCGGACCTGGCCTTGGGAGTAATCGACCTCGAAGTCATACGTCACCGGGCGCAGACCCTCGTACTGAATCACACGTTCATCGCCCTCGGTGCGCTTACCAGCGAAGACCGCATAGGGCCGCAGCCGCACGGTATCGCCATGCTGATCCAAGTGCAGGCGGATGCCTCCCTGGAGGTCGTAGTCCTCTTCGCGAATCTGGTCGTGCTCGCGGTTGGTGGAGTACTCCACGGCGGTCGCGCCCTTCGGCCAGTCGAAGGTAACAAGCTGGCTATCCACGCGCTCAATGAGACGGAACTGATCATCTCCAATGGACTGCACGCGCTGCAACACCTTGGATTCGCCGACCCAGGCATCAGCGTCGTTGAAGTTCACTGGGGTGATGTAAACCTCGTACCAATCCGGCGGCCACGGCACCGTCGTGGTTTGGAAGGAGCCCGGCTCAGACACGCCGCGGGTCTCGCTGATAGCACTCGACAACGCACTTTCGACATACGTCTTCGGCACCGCCGACGTACGCAGATCCGCCTGCGGGGCGGTCGGCGTGAGATAGATCTTTACCTCACCGGTCTTGGGCGAATACCAGTCCACCTCAATGGAATCTTGGCCATAGTCACTGCGCCGCTCGCAGCGTGAAAGCTCCAGCTTTTCAAGCTCGCTAGCCAGCTTCACCGAACGCTGAACGGCAACCTCGTCCTGGCTCTGCTCGGTAGCGCCGTGAAACTCCGCTTGGCCCAGCAGGGAAATGACCACGGTCTGCCCGGCTTCCTGCACCGGAATGGTGGCCTTGCGCCCGCTGCTGTCCACGTCTTGTTCGAAGCGCGGTGACAGCTTTTCCTTCTCACTATCCCGGCACGCATAAACCATGGCGCTCGAGTGTCCCGGCAGCAGGTCCCAGGACACTTGGATAGCACCCTTGATAGTGGAAACCTGGACGTTGACCGGTGGGAAAACCACGCCGGTGTCTCCCATAAAGACTGGCTGGCTGTTGATGAGCTCACGAAGGTCTCGGCCCTTGTAGGCCCACACCGCGTAGTGGCGCAGACCTGCCTCGCCCGGGGTGTGGTCACGGTAGGCGGTTCCCTTGGTGTAGACGAGGGTGTCGCCCGCGTCGGGTGAGGCAACCATCTCAGAATCATCGGCTACCACTCGGTAGAAGACCACCTCATCCGGCGTGTGGTCCAGCTCAGGCCACCACAAGCGCACCGGATGGCGCTGGTCGGTGTCCTCTGGAACCGGTTCTGGTTCCACGCCATAGCCAGGCTCTTCTTGAGAATCCTGTTCCGGCTGTGCCTCAAGCGGTACCTCAACCTCGAAGTTGATGCCCGGTGGAACCCAGTCTGGTTCTTGGCGGTACTGATACTCCGCCCGGATACCGAAGCCCGGGATAGTGATGTAGTCCTCTTCGTTGACCTGAGTCTTTTGCTCCTCCTCAGCCTGCAGTGCTTCCCACTCAGCGAAGAAGTCGCGAGGACCTGCCGACACAGACTGTGCCTTCTGTGTCTGCTGTGGCTGGGGGAATGCCGGGGCTGCCTCCACTCGTGCCGCTTCTTCTCGCGCCGCCTCTTGTTGTGCAGCGCGTTCACGCGCGACTTCTTCTTGTGCCGCGCGCTCGCGCGCGGCACGTTCACGCGCGGCACGTTCTTCCTGCGTCACCGCAGCGTTGCGCGCCTCCGCGCTCAGCTCCGGATGCGTTACCTCTTCGCCGTTGAACGTGGCGGCGATCTGTTCAGCGAACTGCCTAAACGGTGCTGATACGGCGTCGCGCACATCATCGGCGCTCACGCGCTTGAGCTCGTGCAGCGTCCTCAGCTCACTCAGCGGTACGTCCGCAATCGAAGGTTTCGGGTTGTGTGTCATCAACGTTCCTTAAAGAGGTTCCGTCAGAAGGTTTCGTCGAGGTCTGAGAGGTCCGGGGCTGCCGGCTGACCAAAGAATGGCCGCGCGGCTGAGCCCTCGTTGTTCTCCTGCACCGGCGACTTAAAGTCCATGTGATTCGTGTCATCCAGCTCATCCAAGGACAGATCCGAGGACTGAGCAAAGGGCTGTGCGCTAGACGACGCATCCGGAATCAAGTACTTGAAATCCGTAATCTTTCCGTACTGCACTACCGTCACAGAACGTGAAAGCTGGCTGGTCAGCGCGGTCTGGCTGTCGACCTCCACGATGCGCGTGCGGGAGCCATCAATTTCGGTATAACCTTCAGCGCCGCCAGCGCTGGTGAGTGCGTTGGAGCTAAAGGCCTGGAGGGCTCCCTTTTCCTGGTTCATTCCGGCGAGGAACTCGGAGGTGCTCTGCACGCGGCTGCCGCCCTCCTCGCGGAAGGTCACGCGGCTTAGGTAGCGCTGCAGGCTGCGGGTCATCCGCGGGTCCGTGATGACCTTCTGCCATTCCTGTTGCTTCAGGTCACGGTCCTGCATGTACGCGTGATCGAGGTTGCGCGACAGGTTATCCAAGGCAGTGCTGGACCCCAGTCCAGCCATGCCCCACATCTCATTGAGCGCCACGGCCGAGTGGCCAGTGCGGTTGCGCTCGAAGGTGTTATTCATGTCGTCGAGCAGCGACTTAAGCGAACGGTGCGCCCATTCGGTCTGGAAGATGTAAGAGCGGATTTCATCCGTCATGCGCACAGCATCGTCGCGGTTGAGCACGGCCTGGGCGATGCGAGCGTTTTCTGGAAGACCCGCTTGCGGTGTCCGCAACCGATCGCTCGACGTCTCCTTGCGGCCGAAAGGTGCGTAGATCGCACGGCCCAGCAGCGCCGACCAGCTCAGGAACTGGTTATAGGCATTAGAGATGCGCGAGATCTCCGCGGAGGAGGTTGCCAGATTCTGGGCGGCAATTTCCTGATTGCGGTTGAGCAGCTTTCGTCTCTGCACGTAGTCAAAGATTTCACGCTGCGCCTTAGTAAAGACCGCCCAGGAGCAGACGAGGAAAAGCACGACCGCCAAAATGATGCCCACGACGTACCACGGCCAGTCGAACCACTGTAGGTACTCACCCAGCGGCAAGTCTGGATTGTAGCGCCCGGCCACCATGTAGGTCATGAGGGCAAGCGCCACGAAGAGCACGATCCACATCGTGCGCAGCTTCCGGGTCAGTGCTTTGTTTTCCGCGTTGAAATCACGCGCTTGGAAGTTATTGGCCAGCTCTTGCAGCTCGCGTGCTTTGGCGTGCGCGTCGCGGTACTTCTGCTGGGCATGCCCCAGCTTCTCCCATAGGCCCTGGCCCACCTTCCAGGCGAAGGTGGTGCTGTTCTTTGCTCGCCACGACGCAAACTCGTGCTTCTTGCGGCTCACCGCCTCGTTGCGGGTTTGCTGGCTGGTGTACTCGATGTCTGCGGCAAAACGCTCGGCACCTACCGGATCGAAAGGCGCGACGGTTGCTTGGGACTCGTGTGTATAGCCCAGCGTGCTGGTCATCAGCGGGTGGAAGCCTTGGAAGGAAGCGCTGACATCCTGCACAGACTGGCCACCGTATTGCACGATGTACATGTTGCCCTGGTTATTGCGCAGCCCCTTGGTGTCGATGCTCTCGCGCCACGAGCCATCGACCAAGCCGAGTGCATAGTCGTGGTATGCCTCCCACGTGCGCGACAACTGCGGTTCTTGTCCCAGAGAAAAGTGCTGCTCCCGGGCGACCCGCATGGTGTGCTCGCTGGCTTGGCGCAGCTCTTCGACGCTCGTCGCGCCGCTGCCCTTGCCGGAGTGCCCCGCCAAGACGACCTCCACGCTGGAGTCCTCACCGTAGAGCATCTTCTGCAAGAAGGTAGCCGCGTTCTTGTTCATCGCACCGCGCTGGCCCTCAACCCAATCCTGGGGCTTGCCGACCACCGTGGACCAGTACAAACGCAAGTTATCCTTCAGTGCTGCCCAGCCGCTGACCTTGTGGGACTGCAGCTCCTCATAGCCGGTCGGGGCGCTCACCAACGGAGTAATCTCCTGGTTGATGAACATCTGTGCGCACTGCTCCGTGAGTTGCTCCGGGTTGGCATAATGCACGGCGCGCGAAATGTTGTTGACCTGCGGCTGCGGCAGGCGCTGGGCGGGATCGAAGACAGCCTTTTTTACCTTGTCCTCGATGTCATTGGCATCGATGGTGCGGTGGAAAGCGCGCACGAGACGGAAGCGTTGCCGGTCACCGGTTTCGATGACGCGGTGCGTCTCCGGATCCAACACCGCCGGTTCCGGCATGCCGCGCCACAGACCGAAAATGCTGGCCACGGCCGGGGCTGCGAACTGTGCCAACTCGAAGCCGTCCGCGGTGCGCTTAATGGGACGGATACGCGACGACGCCGGGGTTCCGCCCTCCTCCGGGGAGAGCACGAGGTTGCTCCAGCCCTGCAACGGGGCAATGTCCACGCTTTCGCGCGGGAGGGCGGAAAGCAACAGGCGCACGCGCAGATTGGAGGCCTGGATGAGCCGCTGATCGACGGCGCTGACCCACTCCGTGAGCTTGTCGACGTCCTGCGGTTGTTCCGCGTCCATCGGGTCAATGGTGGCGAGGAGGACGTCCCCGCTGAAGCTGCGGAGGGCCTCGTCGAGTGTCGACAAGCGCGCCGTTCCCTCTTCCGTAAAGGAGCGCACGACGGCCCCACTGGTGGGGTGGGCATAGTCGATCCAGAGGAAGTTCTGCAGGAGACCAACCGCACGCAGATCGCTCAGGCGGGAGCGGATGTCATCCGCGGTAGCGCCGTGTCCAAAGATAATTACGTTCGTCATTAGAAGGTGTCATCCAGGTCGTTGAGGTTGAATTCCGGCGCGGTGGGCTGGGCGAAGCCTGACTCGGAGCTACGCACCTGCGGCTCCGGCTGGGCCACGGGATTCTCCGCCACCGTCTTAGCCTGATCCAGGTAGTTGCGGATGACCGGAACCATCGCGATGACGTCCAGCGCCAAGTCACGGTAGTACGGCGTTATCGAGGCAACTTCGCGGGAACGGATCTCAGCGAAAGGCTTTTCCTTCCGGCCCTGGCCCGGCAGAGCATTGGAGTGCCCCGGCACGAAGTGGTCTGCGCCGCGAGCAAACTTGTCCAGCTCGTTGACGAAAGTTTCGTAGCGATCCTGAATAGAAGTGCCTACAACTCCGCGGTTCGGGACGTCACCGTTAGCCAGGAACTGTGCCAGGCGATGCACCACTGGGTGCGTCGAGGCGCCAGAGTGGGCGAAGTCGAGGCCGTCGTCGAAAAGCCCACGCAACAGTTGGTACGGGTACAGCGAGGAGGCGAAACCATAACGCCCGGTTTCCTGAACCTTGGCGTAGGCGATGAAGATGGATTCCAGCACCGAGGACATCCAGTCCGACTTCTTGATCATGCGGCGTGGTGAGATGAGCAGCGGGTTCGGGAAGTCCACCCAATCGTTGACGCCGCCATCCGTGTCATCGAAAATGTGGGCCGCAGCGTTGGCGGCATCCGGGTTCGAAATGTAGACGCGGCCGGTGATACGCCCGATGATCCAGCCAGCCACCATGGCCTGGCGTTCCGTGTTCGTCAAAGGCAGTGCTGCCGGCAACGGGCGGGTGCGGCGCTCAGACCACCAGGAGCCGTCGAAATTGTCCTGCTTCTCAATGTCCTTGGCAATGTAGTTGAACATGGAGGAGAAGACGATCGGCGAGTAGTTCGGGTAGGAACCAAAGATCTCAATGTGCTGGACGTGGTCCGACATGTTGAGCGAATTGCGCAAAGCCACGGAAGAAGGACCATCAATCTCAGGGCGGCTCAGCACTGACTCCAGCTGAGCGGCAATGCCGGTCTCCGCAGAGCCCAGCTCCGCAAACGGGATATCGGAGAAGGAATAGGTGTACTGCACCGACTTGCCGTGGATACGCTGGACCATCTCATCGTTGACGGCAGCCAGCGGGCGGGCATAGCTCAGGGCCAGCTGGAAAGCCTCGATGAAGCGACGCTGACGCTCCGCGTGCTCGACCTCGTTGATGTCTGGGGTGAGCGTGAGATAGCGGCGCAAGTCCACCGAATTGAACTTCTGGAACTCGTAGTCGCGGCGATTAATCCACTGACGCGAGCGCTCAAGCAGATCAGTTGGGCGAATCTTCGCCCGGTAGTGTGCGCGCTGTGATTCGCGGGTTTCGCCGTTTTGCGGATGGCGCGAGAGGTACTTGGATACCCAGCCGGCCCGGTTGGAGTAGGCATCGTTGGTGCGCTTCTGCGGCGCCAACGTGTCATTCGGCGCCTGGGCCGCATCGAGCGATTCCCATTCGCCGCGGATGACGGCACGCACGGCAAAGGGGTAGGCCTGCTCGTAGTTGGTGACATCCGCGGTGGACTGTTGGCCCTGGATGGTGCGCAGCATCTGGTCCCGGTAGTCCGAGATGAAGGAGTTGACGTCGGTCAACATGATTTCGTTCTCTGCGCCCTTGAAGCGGGATTCCACGACCTCATCGAGCTCCGTCGGCCACGAGTTGACCTCATCGGTGCGGACGTCAGCAAGCTTGTTGGTTTCTGGGCGCTTCGACACGGCTTTCTCCAACACCGCGTGGGCATCCCCTAGCTCGCGCTTGAGGTGGAAGAGGTTCTCATCGGCATAGTCCTGAAGGACGTCCTTGAGCAGGTGCGCAATCGCCATGAGGGCGTAGCTGTAGAACTGGTTGAAGTACAGGCCCATGAGCGCATTGACGGTGGGGGTCGGATCCGTCATCTGTCCCTTACCGGTCAATGGGCTGAGGATGGGATCCGCGCCTTCCGGCTTCGTCAGCACGCGGGTGTTTTGGTAGTAGCCGGAGTACTCCGCCAGGCACGGCAGGAGGCGGTCGGAGTTGGTGAGAACATCCGTGATCTTGGAGAGCATCTCGCGCACATAAGGCACGCCCACCGCGGCCAGCTCCGCCTCCACGGCGGCGAGCACGCTATCGCTGAAGAAGTTGGCGTAGCGGTAGACGATGTCATAGGCGGCATTGTTAAGAACAGATGCGATGGCCTGCTCGTTGCGCGGATCCGCCATGTTGCCCTCGAACTCTTCACGCCATTCGTTGACGTTGCGGCCCTGGCCTACGGGGATGAAGCTCTGCAGGTACTTCGTGGCGCTGTCTGCGGCCTGCTGGGCTTGACCGCCAAACACGCTGTTGAGCCAGTTCCACACGCTGCCGCTGTCGATCTGCCCGCCCTGCGCCCAAGAAGGATCGAGCGTGATGGAGCCGAAAGCATTGGGCAGCCGCTCCTCCAGCTTCTTGGCAATCTGCATCTCGCCGGCCTCGGGGTTTTGCGGGTCGAGGTGCCCGTTGAAGAGGCGCTCGAAGGCACTGCGCGCAAGGCGCTGGGAGGAGTACTCGGCGAAGCGATCGCGGCCCATCGACACCTGGGCATAACCCAGCGAACCCCAAGGCAGGCGACCCCACGGGGTTCCACCCGTCGGGCTATCCCAGCCGAAGAAGCGGCGGCCGCCGTCACCGGCCGGAGTGTTAGTCATTGCATAGGACACCAAGTTATCGCTGGCCTTGGTGGAGGCCATCAGTCCTGCCAAGGCTCGTCCCAGGCCACGGTAGATGGACATGGCGGAGCCGTCACCAAAGCGGGCGCTGGTGGTACCCATCTTGGAGCCGATCGGGAAAATACGGCTGAAGATCTGGCCCTCCGGCGGGGTACCCATGTCGAAGGCCTCAAACACAGCGCGGTCGTGGTCACTGGAGTTGCCCATCTGCGCGGCGACGACTTCACCGAACATGGCGAGCGAGTTCGGCCACGCGCCGGCCATGTCATCCGCCTTGTTATCGGAGAAGATCTCCGGGGTGTACATGAAGACGAGCGTGCCCTGCGGGTTCACGTTCGGAATGGTGGTGAGCACGCGGCACACGTCGAGGAACATCGAAGCACCTGCACCACCCGCCATGGAGGACACCACGAGGACAACCGGTTGTGAATCGCCGGTATCAGAGTCCAGCTTGGTCTGCTTGTAATTAAGGCGGTTGAGCTCCTGGATCGCCTCCTGCGTGAACATCTCATCCACCGCATCCTTGAGGGCCTGGCGAATCTCCTTCAGGTGCGGAAGGGTCAGCATGCGACCGATCGCACGGTACTGGCCGGCACCATCAGCCAGCTTCACGTCATTGGTGGCGGGGTTGCGGGTGGCCCACGTTGCGATCTCCCCAAGCTTGCCGGAGCGGCCCAGGATGCTGGATACGCCTTCATCGAAGGTGTTGTAGTTCTGGCGCGAACCAATGCCAACGTAGTGGCCACCGTTCTGCGTAACGTTCGGCAGCTTTTGTGGGCCGGCTTCCTCTTCGAGCGGCACGTCGATGTTGACGAACTGCCAAGCCTTGGGCAGCTCGGTTAAGTCCGGGTCGATGCTTCGCAGCTCGGCCTTGAGCTGGTCCATCATGAACGCCAGTGTCTTGGCGCCGGAGCCACCGCAACCGACGACGAGGAACTTCTTCATCTCTAATTACCTTTCGAAGGGGAGGTTCGCTTCTGTTCTATTTAGGTTTGGTGTGTGCTGCTCAACCGGCTTAGCCCTGGGATCCGAATCCCGGGCTCGGGGGCCAGCCGCCATTGTTACCAGGGTTACCAGGATTGTTCGGTCGCTGCTGGCCTGGCTGGCCGAAACCGGGGCCTCCACCGAAGCCGGATCCGCCACCAACGTTGGGGCCACCGCCAAAGCCGGGGCGCCCTGGCCCGCCTGTGGGCCCTGGCTGGCCGTGATTCGGTGGACCGGATGGCTGGGACGGCCCAAAGCCTCCGTGCTGCGGCGGTTGCTGCTGCGCACCATTGCGGGGAGCACTCTGCGGGCCGCGCTGCGGCGTAGGTGGTTGGCCAGGGTGTGGACCGCTCTGCGGGGCATTCGGCGGCTGCGGGCCAGGCTGGCCCGCCTGCGGCGGCGTCTGCGGCGGTGTCTGCGACTGTGACTTCTCGGCGGGGAATTCCACTTGGTCGAAGAGCTGCAGGGCCTGGCGGCTGATCTCCTTGGACATCTCGTCGTACGCGCTGGCCTGCGCCAACGTATCGACAGTCAGGACGATCTCTCCGGAGTTGCGGTCCTTCGCGTTGCCCACGAAGAACCACGTGTTCTGCACAGCAAGTGGCAGCACTGCGCGGTATCCGGACTTCTTGCCCTTACCGGAGATAGTGCCATCGCGCTGAACCTCCACGTGGGCGGCGGTAAAGGGGCTCAGGCCCATCTTTACCTTGGCGTCGTTGCCACCCAGGCGAACAGAGCGTGCAGAGGTCTCCACCGGAACAGCCCCCTGGAATTCATCCTTGGACACCGCAAATGGGCGGCCATTATCGGTGCGTATGAGGTTCGCGCCATCGCGCTTGACCGGGATGGTCTTCGCAAACATGCGCGGCTTCTCCGGAATGCGGCCGCTAATCCACTTCATCAAGTACAGAATTCCCAGGGGGATCAGCAACGCGAGCACAACCGCAAGGACGAAGGACAGACCGAACGCGGACTTGTTCAATGGCGCGCTCATGGAGCCCTGGAGCGTCAGCGGTAGCTCCAGCTGTTGGTTATCCTCAGCCGACTGCAGGTTAATCACCGGCTCCACGCGCAGCGGACCATCCGCCATCTCCTCAACGCTCACCGTCACCGGGATGGTCGTCTTCTCATCCTTGGAAAGCTCCAGCGCGGAATCCTCAGAGTTGTGCTTGGAGCTCACGGAAACGGAAGGTACTCCTGCGGGAAGCATGCCGTCAGCGGAATCCACAGTCTGGTCTGCTACCCAGACCTTGCCGGGACCGGTCACGGGGACATCGACGGTAATTTCTTTCTCCGTCATGGTGATCGTCTGCGCCGAGCCCACCGTCGGCATATTAACCGGGGTAACGGTCAGCGGCGTTTCCGCGTTGATGGGATCCAGCTTCGATCCTGGGCGCTCATCGGTGCCCTTGGTGGTGATCTCCACGCGCGTCACCAGCTGACCGGATGCCGCGTTTTCCACTTGGTCCAGCGGAATGTCGACTGGCTGCCCATCCGTGATGGGCGCATTGTCCACGAGGGTAACCGGGGAGCCGTCCTCCGGTACGAACTCGGCGTGGAGGGTGCCTTCACCCTCCAGCGTGCGCGGCTCGCCTTGGCCATCGACCAACTGCCCCTTCAGGACCTGGTCCGAGTTGATGCCGCCTTCCACCTTGGAGCCGTCTTCCGTCTTGAGGTCTAGGTTGAGGCCCGGCACCATAACGACGGACGCGAGGTACTCACCGTCAGTCCCTTCAGCCACCTTGTAGCCAAAAGTCCAGGCGCCTGCCCAGGGGTCGCCGTCCTTCTCCATCGCGATATCAACCATGCCTGGAAGCTTGCTGTTCTCCGTCACGGAGACCTTCGCGCCGGCTACGTGAGTGGTATCAGGCTTGAGCTCAACGGTTTCACCATCGGGCCCAGTCAGAGTCGGGATGAGCTCTCCTTCCCCAACCGAGCTCTTCGGCACCGCCGACAATCGCACTGGGGACACGGAGTTATCGAGGACGAAATCGAATTGGTCCTTGAGGTTTCCCTCCTTGGTCACACCACCCGAGGTGGGGATGAGGTTACGGAAGGCAGCGAACAGCGCCGCTGGATCCTCACCCGCGTCGAAGAAAGCACCGTTAGGGGCGCCCTGGCCGCAGTCTTCGCCCTCCGCCATGCGGGTGAGCTGGCGGACCTGATCTTGTGCTTCTGCAGCCGGCACGAGGCCCACGTTAAAGAGGCGGATATTGGAGTTGCGGAACGCGGTGACAGAGGAATTAACCTCACAGAGCTTGTCCTGCGCTCCCTGGAGATCATGAGCCTCGGCATCGGTGTAGTACTTGCCATCGGTAAAGAACACGATGGCGCGGCAGCTGCTGCCCTGGTGGGAAGCCAGTTCCTTGAGTGCTCCCTTGTAGGCCGCGCCATAGTTGGTCTCTAGATCCGCAACACGGTCCTCCTGTCGGAACTTGTCCAGTTCGCCTTTGAGAGCATCCCCGTTGCCGGAGACATTGGTCCACCCGCCATAGTCAGCCGGATCGCTGTAGTACTCGGAGCCGAAACCGGCGAGCTTGACGTTGATGTCTGCGCCATTGTCCTCCCCGAGGTTGGCCAGCTGCTTGACGATGTCCGCCGTGGCATCAACGCGGAAAAAATCAGCATCCGTCGGCTTCGAACCCTCATAGCCCACCAGCGAGGCCGACTGGTCAAGAACGAACAACAGGTCCGCAGATTTTTCGCTGGCGATGCAGGAGCCAAAATCAGAGAGGTTCTTTTGCGAGACCTCAGAAAGCACCGACTCGGAGCCGATTCCCTCAACGTGCTCCTGTGGCGGCTGATTCTCTCCGCCGTGGTCTTCTGGGTTCTCCCCGTTTTGTTCTTCCGGCTGACCTTCCGGTCCCTCTGGTGCAGGAGCCTCCGGCGCGGGGGCATCTGGGGCCGGAGGAGCTTCCTGCGCCACCGCTCCCAAACTGCCGCCGAATCCGGCGAGTGCCATCGCCGCGGACAGGGCAAGTACACGAGTGAGATTCTTCATTAGACGCCAACCGCCTTTCCTACGTAGAAGGCGATTTCCACCGCAGCGACAATGACAAGGACAAAGCTCCCACCCATGATGAGGCGGTACAGCAAGGTTTGCGTGGTGTCCTCTACATAAAACGTCTCAGCCTGGCGCTGCGTGTTCTTCAACGTGTAAATACCCAAGAGAATAAAGGACACGATTCCAGCCAGAAGCCAGCCGCCAATAGCCAGGCCAAAGAACAGGACCTGCGTAGGGGCCGCCACGAGCGGCGCGACAATCAACAGGATCAGCGCAATGACCGCAGATACGCCCGCTGCGATGAGAAGCGGCCATGGTCCCTTCGTGGGGCCCGTGGGTGTTGCCACCTGGCGGCGGTAGTCCGGCGCCGGGGAAGACTGGCCGAAGCCATCCGGCGAGCCCGGCGCGCCGAAGGAGCCACTGGCACCCGAATCGGAACCTTGGCCAAACCCAGAACCCGAGGAAGGCTTCTGTACGGGATTCTGCGCAGGATTCGGTGCGCCAAAGCCACCGAATCCGCCAGGTCCACCGGGCGCGCCAAACCCAGAGCCAGAACTGTTTCCGGACCCTGTGCCTGGCTGGGGAGCCCCCTGTGGCGGGCGCCCGCCGAACTGTGGTGACGAGCCTGGGGAACCAAACGTCATATCGATGACCTTCCCTAATGCGAAGTTATGCCACCGACTAGCCTCTACCTACTCCATCGCAAGGCGCAGAAGGCGAAAAGACCAGCCGGAGGCTTAAGGACTAGAACCAAGGTAGCCGTGCCCCCTGACACGGCCTGCCCTTCAGTGGCCCGAAATTCGAACGCGCCCGAATCTCTTCGAGCGCGCCGTGGCACAGTAGACAGGTAACGTGCAGGGAACACAAAAACACTGCAAGCAAAAGAATGCCACACTAGGAGCGTTTTTTCTGCCCACTTCACAGATCTTTATGGGTGGACAACCGGAACTACTTCCCAGAAAGGTGCAGCTCAACTGCTCTTTCTTAAGGAACGAGGTGGAATGGGAGCACTCCCCGCCTGACGGGAATCAATTTCCTCATTTCTGCTTCCCCCAGTTTCGTGGAAAGATGCTGTTCCATGACAACTCAATCGGCAACCGCAACCACCGCAAAGGGTGGCGAGAGCATCCGATTCATCCCGGTACATTCCACTTTGTACCCGTGGCTGGTCGCGGTGTTCGTCGTTACCTTCCTCATCTCGAACATCAACGCCACGAAGGGCGTCCAGCTCGGCCCGCTTATCACCGATGGCGCCTTCTTCCTCTTCCCCATCGCCTACATCGTGGGCGACGTTCTCTCTGAATGCTATGGCTTCAAGTCCACCCGCCGAGCCGTGTACATCGGTTTCGCCATGGCGCTTCTAGCCGCAGTTTCCTTTTATATTGCAATCTGGCTGCCCGCGGCTGATTTTTACGAAGGCCAGGAAGCCTTCGCCGCCACGCTCGGCCTGGTTCCGCAGATCCTGCTGGCTTCCCTCGTCGGCTACGTCGTGGGCCAGCTGCTCAATTCCTTCACCCTGGTGAAGATGAAGGCCCGCTCGGGCGAGAAGGGCCTCATCGCCCGCCTTGTTGCTTCCACCGTCGTCGGCGAATTCGGCGATACCCTGCTGTTCTGCGCCATCGCAGCGCCTGTCATCGGTATCGATTCCTTCAGCGGCTTCCTGAACTACGTCATCGTGGGCTTCTTGTGGAAGACCGCCTGCGAGGTCATCATGCTTCCACTGACCACGCTGGTTATCTCTTGGGTCAAGCGCCGCGAGGACTACGTGCCTATCGACGAGGCCGACACCCCTACGTCAGCGCCGTCTAAGTAGCAGCGACCCGCCCCGATCTTTCACCCCCTTAGCACGCACTGTGCTGAGGGGGACTTTTCACTCTTCCCTTCACTTGCCCCAATGAATACAATGTATTCACGATGGTTAAGGAGGAAATATGGCTACTTTGACAATTCGCATGGATGATAACGACGCGGAACTCGTTCGGAATTTAGCCGCCTTTGAAGGCCGGACGATATCTGATTTTGCCCGAGCAGCACTTTTAGAACGGGTCGAAGACTACTACGACCTTCAGGAACTGCGCGCAGCAATGGCAGAAGATTCTGGCGAACGGTTTAGCCTTGATGAGGTCCTCGAGGATCTCTAAAGATGTCGGAGGGAATCACTTCATATCACGTCGAATTCACTTCGAAAGCCCGGAAACAGCTAAAGAAGTTTGACCGATTCGATGCGCGAATCATCGTGACGTGGATCCAAAAGAACCTCGAGGGCTGCGAAGACCCTCGAGCTCTCGGAAAAGGATTGACTTCAAACCGTTCAGGTGAATGGCGCTATCGGGTCGGTTCTTACCGCATTCTGGCGTACATCCACGACCAGAAAGTAACGATTGAGGTATTCGCTATTGGCCACCGGAAGGACATCTACGATGCATAAGCATCTACGAGGTTCCCTCCTCCCCATCCTTGGCCTGGCTACAGCCTTCAACCTTGCGGCATGCTCGGGTACAGAGGAAGTCACCACGTCGTCTGAAACGACGAGCCACGCGGCACCGGAAACGACGGCGGTGAGCAGTGAGGCGTCGTCAAGCGCAGCACCCAGCACCACCCCTCCCCCGCTCAACCAAGGCCCAGCACCCGCTCTGACCGGCACGTTTGAGATGGATGGCCCAGCCACCATCACGGGCGCGACCTATGATTCGATGCCCTTCGTCCTGCCTCTCAACCCGGCCGGACCACAGGAGACCATGGTGCGCTGGGTGCAAGACTGGGGCGAGTCCCCCGCCACGGCAGAGCACGGCACCACCTACGTTTTGGGACACGCCTGGGGCCAGCAGAAGCTGGTATTCAACCCCTTCTCCGAGGTGGTCACCGCCAACGTGGACCTGAACAACCCCATCACCGTGGAGGGCCTCGAGGGTATGGAGGTGCAGCGCTTTGCGACGCCCATCCTCAACGGCTCCCACATCCGCATGACCTCTGAAGGTGATGCCGGGCGCGAGTGGATTGTCGATAACGCTTTCCTGGTGAGCAAGGAACAGCTAGGAAGCGACGCGGACCTGATGAATACCGAGGTTCCCGGGCGCATCGTACTCATTGCCTGCGCTGTCGACGGCGCTACTGACTTGGAGTACAACGTCATCGTCACCGGTCACTTGGCGTAATAGCGCCCCAGGAATTCATCGCGGTAGGCCTCGTAATAGCCGCCGTCGATCGACGCCCGGATGTTATCCACCAAGCGGATCATGAACTCCAGGTTGTGGATGGTGCACAGCGTGCCCGCCAAGAATTCCTTGGCCTTGAGCAGGTGGTGGATGTAGGCGCGGGAATAGTTCTCCGAGACGTAACCGCCGAATTCCTCGTCCACGCCAGCAAAGTCCCGCTTGAAACGCGCATTAGTGAGGTTGAGGCGTCCATCGAGGGTGTACACACCACCGCGGCGTGCTAGGCGGGTCGGCGCCACACAGTCAAAAGTATCGGCACCAGCCTCAACGGCGGTAAAAATATCATCCGGTTCAGAGATACCCAGCAGGTGCCGGGGCTTATCGACGGGCAACTCATCGCATACCCAGCCCACAATCGTGCCCAGGTTCTCCTTCTCCAATGCGCCACCGATGCCGAAGCCACCGAAACCGCGCCGGCCATTCGCCTCAGCGCGATCGGAAAGCTCCACCAGCCCTCGCGCGGCCTGGCGGCGCAGGTCCTCGTATTGCGCACCCTGCACCACTCCCCACAGGGACTGGCGCGGCTTCTGCGGGCCGCGGGCAAGCGTCAAGCGGTCGTGCTCATCCAGGCAGCGCTGCGCCCAGCGGCGCGTGCGTTCGACAGATTCCTCCTGGTAAGTGCGGGTATCTACGAGCGTGGTGAGCTCGTCGAAGGCAAACATGATGTCCGCGCCCAAGCCATGCTGGATCTGCATGGAGACCTCCGGGGTGAAGCGGTGCGTGGAGCCGTCGATGAAGGACTTGAAATCCACACCGTCCTCATCCACGTGCGCCATGCGCTCTTTCTTGGCCGCGCGGATATCGGAGTCCGTCAGCTCCGCCACGTCCATGGCGAGGACCTTTTTGAAACCCACGCCGAGGGACATGACTTGGAATCCGCCCGAGTCGGTATAGGTCGGCCCATGCCAGTTCTCGAAGGTAGCCACGCCGCCGGCCTCGTCCACGATGTCGTGGCCCGGCTGCAGATAAAGGTGGTAGGCGTTGGACAAAATGGCTTGGGCGCCGGTCAGGCGAATCTGCTCCGGGGTCAGCGTCTTCACCGTGGCCTTGGTGGCCACCGGAATAAACGCCGGGGTTTGGATGTCACCGTGCGGGGTATGGATAACACCGGTGCGGCCGTGCTTTCCCGGTTGTGCTGGACCGCCTAAGTCCAGCTCCTTCTTCACGTCGAAGGAAAGGTCGGTCTCCAGCAGCGGCTTAGGGTGAGTCATAGGGAACTATTCTACGGGCTGCGCTGCCTTATCCTCTGCTTCACGGGATGCTGCTGCGTGTTTGCGCTCCCATTCTTCCTCGAGTGCGGTGCCCTCGATGTCCAGCTGCGGGATCAGCTTGTCCAGCCACTTCGGCATCCACCACGTGGTATGCCCCATGAGGAACATGGTGGCGGGGACAAGCGACATGCGGACTAGGAAGGCGTCGAAAAGTACGCCCGCCGCCAGCGCGAAGCCGAAGATCTGGATGAAGGGTAGGGGCTGGCTGATGAAGGCCACGAAGACGGAAATCATGATGATGGCCGCAGCGGTGACCACGCGGGCGCCGGCGGTAAAGCCGGCGATAGTCGCCTCATCGTTGGCGTTGTACTTGCTGTACGTGCCACCGCTGCCCTGTGGGTAGCGGGAGAAGTGCTCGCGCATGCGGGTGACCAGGAAGACCTGATAGTCCATGGCTAGGCCGAAGGTCACGCCGATGAGGAAGATGGGCATGAAGGAAATCAGCGGGCCCGGCGCGGGCACCAGTCCGGTGAGGCCGTCCTGCCACACCAAAACGGTCAGGCCAAAGGCGCCGCCGACGGAGAGCAGGAAGCCTAAGCCGGCCACCAGCGGCACCAAGATGGAGCGGAATACCGCCAGCAGCAGGAAGATGGCCAGGCCCACCACGATGGCGAGGTAAGGCCCCATAGCTTCCTCGAGGCGCTCGGTAATGTCGAGCTGCACCGCGGTCAGACCCGTCATGCCGATCTCGGCGCCGGTAGCATCCTCCAGCTCCGCGCTAGCCGTGCGTAAGGCGGAGGCGGTGCCAATCGTGGCCTCATCCGTTGGCGCTGTGGTGGGGCTGACCATGATCTGCGCAGCCTTCATGTCTTTGCTCATGCCCACCAGCTGGGCGTGCTTAACGCCGCCGACCTGGTTCAGGCGCTGCACGGAGTAGATGAAGGAGGAAAGAGCGGCCTTCTTCTGCTCATCTTCTTCGCCTTCTTGGCCCTGGATATAGGGCTGCAATGCCGCGGATTCCGGGTTGGCGTTGGCGCCATCCACGATCACCAGGAAGGGGCCGTTGATGCCGGGACCGAAGCCCTCGGAAAGCAGGTCCGCCGCCTTGCGCTGGGTGGTATCCGGGTTGGAGGTGGTATCCGCCGGCAGGGCCAGCTCCATGTGCAGGACCGGGGCGGTCAAAGCTCCCAGGCCGAGCACCACCAGCGCCATGACGATGCCTGGGACACGCTGGACCGTGCGCACCCAACGGTTGCCCATCGTTGGCTTCGTGCGGCGAGGGCGGCGCTTCGTGGGGTTGCCGGCTACGCCAGGGATGCGCCCGGCGAAGGCCTTATCACCGAGCAGTCCCAGCATCGCGGGCACCAAGGTCAGCGCCACGAGCACGGCCATGAAGACCGTGCCCGCAGCGGCCAGGCCCATGGCGGTGAGGAAGCTAATGCGCGCCACGAGCAGCGCGAAGAGCGCGATGAAGACCGTCGCGCCGGCAAAGACCACCGAGGAACCCGCCGTGCCAACGGCCATGCCGGCGGCATCCGGCCCATCCATGCGGGAGCGCTCCTGCCGGTAGCGCGACATGATGAACAGCGCATAGTCGATGCCCACGGCCAGGCCAATCATGACGGCCAGCACCGGGGTGAGGTTGTTGAGCTCCATCCAGTGGGTCGCGATCATGACGCCCATCGCACCCAGGCCCACGCCCACGACCGCGGAGATAAGCGGCATGCCTGCGGAGGCCAGCGAACCAAAAGTAATAATGAGGACGATAAACGCCACGGCTAGGCCGATGACCTCAGAAATCGAATTGACCTGGATCTCATCACCGAAGCCCGCGCCGCCGGCCTCTACTTCCAGACCCGCCGCGCGGCCGATATCCATGGCCTCATGGACCACGTCTTTATCCGCGGGGTCTACCGAATAGGGGCTTTCCGCATCGAAGTCGAAGGTGGTGTAGGCGATGGTCTCATCGGCATTGACCATGGCCAGGTTGTCGGCATCCGCCCGCGCGGTCTCCTCCGGCAATCCCATGGAGGTGAACTGCTCGATGACCTGCTGCTGAAGTGCTGGCGATACCTCAAGCGGGTTACCCCAACGCTGCTGGCTGCCCTCTGGGATATCAAGGCCTTCAGCAATGTGGTGCACCACGTCCTCGACAGCTTCTTTGTTCTGCGGATCGCTGAGCTTCTGCCCTTCCGGGGCCTTGAAGACGAGGTTGACCGACGGCGCATTGGCCGGGTTACCGTTCTCCGGGAAGAGCTCCACCGCGCGGCGGGTGGCATCAATAGCGGGCGTGCCGCTGATGGAGTACTCCGTGGTCATCGGCTTCATCAAGCTCAAGGTCGCTCCGCCCGCAGCCGCCACGATGAAGATCCAGGCGATGATGACCTTCCATCGGTTGATGTAAGACCAGCGGCCTAGGTGGTAAAGCAGCTTTGCCACGGAAATTCCCCTTCACATGCGCGATTATTGCTCGCGGAAGCTTTGGTGGTGGACACGAATGTGCACCAGTTTAACCAGTTGGACTGTGAAGCCCTAACGACATCACGCGCCCCAGCAAAGCACCACCACGTGGCCGAGAGTTAAGCAATCTCCGCTACGCCTGAGCCATATCTGCAGTACGCGGCGAACGCGCCACGGGCAAGGACGACGCAACAGCTGCAACTACCAACGCAGCTGCCAAGGCAACCGCCGCAACACCAGGATGAGAAGAAAGTGCCGCGAAAAGAATCATTCCAAGTGGGGTACCGGCGGTAAAGACCAGCTGATCCTTCGTAGCGAACTGATGCACCAGACCATCATCCCCCAAAGACTGCCCGAGAGAATCCCACGCAATGCCTGCCGCAGTCATCAACAAGGACGCAGCAGCAGCAACTGCGGCGATGAGCACGAAGACAGAGGAGAATGCCAAAGCCAGGATCTGCCCGGCCAGAAGAATCAGCATCAGGATTTGCAAGGTGCTAAAGCGCACCCGATCTAATGCCTTCAGAATTGTTGCGGCTGAGCCAATCAGCGAACCGACCGCAAGCGCAGTTGCCATAAACCCCCACGACTTTTCGTCGAAAGTATTCATAATCCATGTAGGTCCAGCACTTCCCAGGAAGCCGTTGACAATTGCCGCGACCAGCCAAGTGCCGAGCCCTACCCGCACCCAGCTCGGGAGTGTTGGGGCCGCAAGAGGCTTGTTCGGGCTCGATGAACCTGCGCTGTCCGGTTCTGGTTCAGCCGCTGCGACATTAGAGCTTTCGCCTGCTGGTTCCCTGCGCACTGAGAGAAACGGAAGAACAAAGAGCATGGCCACGAGGAAAGTGGCGCCGTCGATAAGCAATACCGTGTTGAATCCCAAGGTGAGCACTGCCGCTGTACCGATGAGTGGGCCGGCGATAAACAGCACATCACCGAGCATCGACAGGGTTCCATTGACGCGGGTGCGCTGCTCATCGGAAAACAGCTGCGACAAGAGACTAAACCTTGCTGGCCCAAAGAATGACGAGGCACAACCGTACACGCAGCTTGAGAGCGCGAACGCAGCAATGGAATCGCCGCGAGCCACCACCCACGCCACGGGTCCCCACTGCGCCAACATCCGAACGACATCACTACCCAGAATCCAGGTCACCGGCCGGTGAGGTGGCGGCAGCTTTCGGACCACTAAAGAACTAAGGAAACGGCCCGCCCACAGTGCGATAAGCACCACCGTCAAGCCGCGCCCCGACGGATCTACTCGGTGTGCCTGAAGCGCAAAAGCAATCGGGATGAGGCCGTCACCTAACCCGGAAACGACAGCGGCTGCGAAGACGAGCGAGAACGTAGCTTTAAAAGAAAGACTATTCATCAACCTCAACATTTTATAGTGTTACACTTCATAGTATTGATCTATAGAGAGCCAGAATACATCCCCCCCTGTCCAGTCAAAGTTTTAACCCCTGAAGTGCTCTAGGAGACCCCATGTCCACTTTCGTCATCGTTGCCGTCGCGGCCATCCTTCTCATTGCCATCCCAGCAGGCATGATGAACCGACGGATTCACAAACGTACGGAAGACCACGACCCCGAGGCGCGCCAGGCCGCGCTGGATTTCCAAAGAGATGTTGATAGAGGGCGGGCTGGCTTCTAAAAATAAAAAGACCGGCACCCCAGAGCTAAGAACTGGAGTGCCGGATCTGGCGGTGGCGGCGGGATTTGAACCCGCGGTTGGGGGTTACCCAACAATCGCTTTCGAGGCGATCACCTTCGGCCGCTCGGACACGCCACCGCGTTCCAGATTACGGGAGTCATCCCGAGCGACAAAATCGCTGCCCACACCACGCGGCGCGGACAGCGATTCAGCTAGATGAGGCTAGGAATTAGTCCTTGAGGTTTCCGATGACCTCGTTGGCCTTATCCTTGACGCCCTCAACGGCGTCGGAAGCCTTCTGCTTTGCCTCAGAGGTAACCTGGTCGGCCTTGCCCTCGTTCTCCAGCTTCTCGTTATCGGTCAAGCCGCCAGCGGCTTCCTTAGCCTTGCCAACGAACTCGTCCTTCTTGTTCTCAAAATCACCCATGATTTTCTCCTTACTCTCTACTTCTCTCACGTGGACCACCCAGCCTACACGCGAATCGGAAGGTGGCTCCGGGGCCACTAACCATTTCAAGGGCTAAGCGCCGCTGCCGCGCAGACCCCCGAAGAAGCCCGTGAGCAGCTCCGCGCATTCTTCCTCCAGCACACCGCCGCGTACCTCGGGAACGTGGAGGGCGCCCGGGGCGCGCAATACCTCCACCAGCGAGCCGCACGCCCCCGTCTTCGGCTCAAAGGCCCCGAAGACCACCGAAGACACCCGGGAAGCCTGAATCGCGCCCGCACACATCGCGCAGGGTTCCAAGGTGACAACCAGCTCGCAGCCTTCCAGACGCCAGCCATCGCCATGCACGCGTACCGCCTGGCGGATAGCTTCCACCTCTGCGTGCGCGGTGGGATCATTCAGCTGCTCGCGGCGGTTAACGCCGGTGGCGAGTTCGTTGCCGGAGGCGTCGTAAAGCACGGCACCCACAGGGATATCCCCCGCCGGCGTGGTGCGCGCAACCTCCAGGGCGCGGCGCATGCGGGCCTCTGCGCGCACCAGCCCCGCTGCTGGTTTAAGAGTCATCCGAGTCGAGGCCGTCGATGAAATCCTCCAGCTCATCGCCAAAGCCCAGCTCGCCGGCGATGCGCAGGAGCATATCGGAAGGCCAGTCCTCATCGTTGTCGATGATGTAACCCAGCTGGTCCTCATCGAGGCCGAGGTCCGCGAAGATATCGAAATCGCCATCACCGTACGGGTCGGCGTCCTCCCACTCGTCCTCGTCCAGATCCGGGATCTCGAGATCGCGCAAGTCCAGGAAATCCGCGGCGAAGTCGTCCTCGGAGGCGTAGGTGGCGTCGGAAAGCAGCATGCGCACATCCCCCGGAACCGGGCGCACGACGACGAAATAGTCATCCTCCACGCACAGCAGCGCGAATGCCGCCCCCTCGGAACGCAGGTTGCGCACCGCTTTGATGGAGGTGTTGACGTCGGTGAAGTCATCCTTGAAAGGGCGAATCACCCAGCCGCCGTCGGCACTGGCGACGGTGATGGCAAAGGACAAATCGTCGTGGCTCATACCTCGTCAGATTAGTCGGGTTGTGCCACAATTGTCACCGTGAGTTCTCAAGATGTTCAACGCCCCGTCTGCATTATCGGCCTCGGTCTCATTGGAGGTTCCCTCCTGCGAGACCTAGCTGCTGCACGCCACTCCGTGTACGGCTACAACCACTCCACCTCTGGTGCGCGAACGGCCATTAAGCAGGGCTACGACGTCACCGATGATCTGCCGGCCATCCTGCACCGGGCCGAGGAAGACAACGCGCTTATCGTCGTCGCGGTGCCCATGGATGCGGTTGCCTCGGTCCTCGACTCCATCCAGGAACACGCCCCGAGCTGCGGTTTGACGGACGTGGTCTCGGTCAAGACCGAGGTGCGCCAGCTCATCGTGGAGCGCAACATGCAGGCGCGCTACGTGGGCGGCCACCCCATGGCCGGTACCTCCAAGTCCGGCTGGGAGAACTCCCACACCGGATTGTTCAACCGCGCTGCCTGGGTTATCACCTATGACTATGCCGCCGAGTGCGAGGCCCGCGGCGAGCGCATCCCCGCCGAGTGGGAGAACATTTTTGCGGACGTGGTCCGCATGACCCAGATGGTTCACGCGGAGGCGGTTCCGGTGCGCGTGGCTAACCACGATGCCGCGGTTGCCCGCATTTCGCATCTGCCTCACGTGCTGGCGGAGACCCTCGCGGTGGTCGGCGATAATGGCGGCATCCTGGCACAGTCCCTGGCGGCTGGCTCCTTCAAGGACGGAACCCGCGTGGCAGGCACTCGCCCGGACCTGGTTCGACAGATGTGCGAGACCAATGCACCCGCACTGGTCCAGGCTCTCGACGAGGCCCTCGAGTTGCTGCAGGATGCCCGCGAATCGCTGGCCTCGGAAAAGCCTTCCATCGCCGCGCTTGCCGACGCTGGCTTCCGCGCCCGCACCCGCATCGAAGCCCGATCCGGTGCTCGAAAGGAATCGGTCTCCCCGGTGAAGATTTCTTCCCGCCCGGTCTTGCGGCTGCACCCGGGTGCGCCGAACTGGGTGGCGCAGCTGCGCCAGACGGAGTCTTTGGGCGGGCGCATCGAAATCTTCTAGCCCGCTGGTCGGCTTCTAGGCCTGGCTTTCTTTCCTAGCAGGCGGTTCTCAACGGGTTCCCCTCACCTGGTTCCAGTCAAAAGGTTTCTTTGCCCCCAAACGAACCTTCTACCTGGTTAAAGATGGTTTACTTGCCTCCAAGGGAACCTTTTGACTAATGACTTCTGAGTGGAACCTTTTGCGTGCTGCTGGGCATGGGGCAGTTTCCAAAAGGCGTCTTGCAAATGGCATTTTGCAGATGGCATCTGTCAAAAGGCGTTTTCTCGCCTGAAAACGCCTTTTGGGGCGTGCAGATGGCGTTTTCAGCCCCAAAGATGCCTTTTAGTGGATGTCTTTTGTGGGGCGCCATTTGGCGACGGTTTGTGGGGTGCCATCTAGCGACCGACCGTCGAGGAGCGTGCGTGGTGGCGGGCGGGCGGCGTAGTGCGGTGGCGTGGGGCGGTGCGGGACGCTTAGTCGCGGAAGGTGTCGTCGCGACGTTTGCGGGCTTGGGACTCATCGCGCGTGATGCCGAGCAGCGGGTAGCCCGCGAGGCCCGCCGCTAGGCCCACCGGCAACATCCAGAGCATGCCGGAGGCCAGCCACAGCACCACACCAAGGATGGCACCGGCAATCAGACACGGAACGAGTTTCTCCTTCATGAAGAAACAGCCTAGTTGCTACCCCGCTCAGCGCCAGACTTGCGGCGAAGCAAACGTGAAGCGATGGCTAGCACGATCAGGCCCACCACCCCAGTCACGCCAGCGGACAGAGCTACGGGCGCGCTGACCTGCATCGTTGTCGGCGGTGCCGGGGAGTTATCAGCGTTGAGAACGCCGTCGGTATCGCGGCCGCTGGTGACGTCCTCGATCCAGTCGCGGACTTCAACCACGGACGTAATCGCCGCGGTCGGGGAAGGCAGATCCGGGTCCGCATTAGACGTTCCAGCCGTGGCCACGCCGACGAGGCGACCGTCGACGAAGAATGGTCCGCCTGAGTCGCCGCCTTGCATGCCCTCACCATTAAGGGACTTCACGTCCATGATGGCGGCGGCAATCATCGGGCCTACTCCCCCGAGTTCACCGGCCGGGATACTTTCCGCGCCGTCGGGTCCAACGGCGATCTCTGGCATGTCGCCGCCTTCCATCACCTGGGGCGCGTCGGATGCGTCGGGGGCGGGAGCGACCATTCCGCCGGGGGCAGGCACAGCCATGTCGCCAGGAGCCATGGCCCCGGAATCGCCCGGCGCCACCGGCGTCATCTTCTCGCCGGATTCATCTGGGCTGGCCGGCGGGGTGCCACCGGATAGCAGTTCGCCTACTTCCATCTCAGCCATCGGCAGTTGGCCCTTGCGGGCCATGCGGGAGCTGCTGCTCCAGCCGTAGAAGTGGCCTTTCTCGCCGGCGGTGGGGACAGCGTCCGCGAGCTTGGCTGACTTTATGCCCTTGACGGGCTCGGTCAGGTGCATGAGGCCGGCGTCGATAGTCGGTGAAACAGCCCAGGAGTCCACGTCATAGACGCGGGTGTCCTTGCCCTGGCCAAAGCGAGCTTGTGAGCCCTCGTTGTTGACGGACTCCAAGCAGTGGCGGGCGGTGAGTACCCATTGCTCGGCAACCAGCGTGCCGGTGCAATCGCCGAAGTTTCCAATCTTGCCCATACGTAGCGCAGCCACGACGGCGCTTTCCTCCGAGTGGGGTGCAGGCTGGGCGAATTCCAAGGCCATGGCCGGCGCAGCGCCTAGCCCCACGACCAGAGAGCTGGCCACAACAGCAGTTATCTTTCGTGCCACCATTACGCGGCCACCTCCTTGATTGCCCAAGCCACGGCCCTCTCGGCCGGACCCTTTCCACAGAACTTCTTCCACAGCGCGCTCAACAGAAGGAACGCGAGCACAAAGCCTAGTGCCGCCATGGTGTTGTGCAGCGAGACGTGTGCTTGCCAGTAGCGTGCGGTGAAAATGTGCAGGATATAGATGGTTAACGACATCGAGCCCAATGCCGCGAAGGGGAAGGTCAAGCGCGGCAGCTGGCGGCCGATGATCAGGCACAGGTGCAGCACCACCGCAGTGACCGCCACGGAGAGAAGGATTTCACCGAGCACACCTGTATGCCCGGTAAAGCGCAGCCAGCCGGCGATATCAGGGTTAAAGCGCTGCCACAGGCCGATGCCGGTAACGACGACGGCCACCGCGCTCGTGACGATCTGGGTGCGGGTGGGGCGGGTGAGGTAGACGTCGTAAAGCAGCATGCCTGCCACCATGTACGCCAGGAATGCCACGAGGGGGTAAACCTGCGGGAGGGTATAGGGAGCGTAGAGCACCGTGGCGCCCGCGGTGGCCAGCGCGAAGAGCAGGATCTTCCAGACAGTGGCGAGCGGCGGCACCCACGCGGTGAGAGCCATGGCCGCGCCCATCACGACGAGCACGACCTGAATCTCACCGCCCACGGGAAGCAAGGCCACGCCGATGAGCATGACTATCAGGCCGCGGGCGACCAGCTTGAGGAAGACCCGCAGCGAGTAGTCGCGGGCAAGAATCATCATCGTGGTACCTGCAATGATGGCAAAGCCCGCCGCCGGCAGCCCAGAGAGCACCACTTTGGCGCCCCAGACCAGATTGGCCATGTGCAGAATAATCATCCCGATGATGGCCAAGGAACGAGCAATATCGAGGCCCACTATTCGGGCGCGCGCTGACACCTATTCATCTCCTTGCAGTTGAAAACGTCGAAAGACCGACCAATGGCTCTGGCCGGTCTTCCTATTTGTGTGCGTTTTCAGCTCTGCATTTCACTCAGCGCTGCGTGATATGCGTCTCAGCGGCTAAGGGCGATGGCTTTGCCATCGCGCACGAAGTAAATGCGCTCAGGGGTTGCGGATGCATCGGGGTCCACCATCACCGTTACTGGACCTGCAAGAAGTTTCATGATGGCCCCGTCAGGTTGCGCGCCGAAGCAGATTTTGTCCAACCTCAAATCCCGAGTGATTTCTAGCTGACCATCTCCGTTGCTCTCAAAGTGGAAACTGAGGATATCGCAGGAGAACTGCACGACCCGATCCCTAAAGTTCACGCGAAAGGAATCCGGCTGCTGCGCGGACTCCCACTCGGAATTCACCACGAACTCCATCTGCTGCGCATTGGCGGTGACCAGGCCTGCGGGCACGCCAGTAACAATGTTGCGCTGCGAGGATCCAGCTTCAGCTATGCCCGAGCTCCCCGGCAGCTCCGAGGAGCCGGCAAAAGAGAAGAGGGAGGAAATGAAAAGCAGGATAGCGGAGAGAATCGCTTGAATCATGGGCACCATTATATCCGCCCCAACCGACCAACCATTGGCTCTGGCCGGTCTTCTCATTTCTGTTTGTTGTCAGCTCTGCGTTTCACTCAGCGCTGCGCGATATGCGTCTCAGCGGCTAAGCGCAATGGCCTTTCCATCCCGCACGAGGTAAATGCGCTCAGGGGTTGCGGAGGCATCGGGGTCCACCTTCACCTTCGCCGGTTCGGACAGGAACATGATGAAGGGAAGGTCGACTTTTCCTCTAGGGCAGGCCTTATCCGTCAACATGCTGAGCTCCACGCCGCCATCAACCAAGGTGAAGTCACCGCCGTTACAGGGCAGCCACGCCGTCTGGTTCTGGAAATTCAGGGAGAAGTCCTCTGGGCTCGCCGCAGACTCCCACCTGAAAGCAGTGATATGTTCCATCTGCTCATCGTTTGCTTCGACTAGTCCCCCGGGTGCGTCCGTGATGATGCCGTGCTGGGCGACGTTTAGCCCCCACGCCTCCGAGCTCCCCGCCAGCTCCGAGGAGCCCGCGCTAGAAAACAGCGAGGAGATGAATAACAGGATGGCGGAGAGAATCGCTTTGATCATATTTCAGGACATTACCGGGTTTGCCCAACCCACGGAGTCGAAAACGAGAAAAGCCGCCCGAAGGCGGCTGAGATTTGGTGCGCCCGGAGGGATTCGAACCCCCAACCTTCTGATCCGTAGTCAGATGCTCTATCCGTTGAGCTACGGGCGCAGTCCGTTGGTTCGCAGTGCTTAACGCCGGAGCGTGTGTGCTCTGCTGTGCAACGAGGAATAACTATACCCACACTCCAGAGAACTAACAAATCCCGATGTCAATGCATGTTTTCAACCCAAGAAATGGGCATAGCAATTCACCCCGTGTTCACCTTAAGAAGGGGCTAGATGAGGGCGGCCACTTCGACGTCGGAAAGCACGGCGTCACGGAAGGACTGAAGCGTGGACTCGTGGTCGAAGTCGATGCCAATGAGCACGAGCTCGGTGCCGGGCGTAACCCCATTGGCCGCCCACAGGGAGGCCGGCATGATCTGTAAGTTAGGTCCGGCCTGCTGCCAGGCGTGGGCGACGCGCAGATCGGCATCAATCCAGCAATAGCCCTTCGAGCGCACCAGGCCTGTGCTGGCACGCAAGGCCTTGAGCAGACGCTCGCGGTTGAAAGGACGGTCAGCGCGGAAGACCACCGAAGAGATGCCATATTCCTCGGTTTCGGGGGTGTGCGGGTTGGCCAGTTCCTCGGCGTAGCCGTGGTAGGTCGCGGCGGTAGCGACGTCGTAAAGGTGGGCATCAAGAACCAGCGTGGGATCAATAACTCCGTTGGTCACCGGCACGACGCGAGCGCGGGGGTTCATGGCGCGCACGGTGGCGATGACGCGTTCGGTTTCGGCGGCCTCCACCAGGTCGGTCTTGGTGATGAGGATGAGATCGGCGAACTCAACTTGGTCCACGAGGAGATCAGCGATAGTCCGGTCATCGTCGGGCGTGGCCTCGATATTCTCGGAAACCAAGCTGCGGCCGCGGCGAAGGTTAGTCAGGAACGTGGAGGCATCGACGAGGGAGACCATGGTGTCGATAGGGGCGACGTCGGCAAGCGTGGTGCCATCTTCAAACCCCCACTCGAAAGTGGCAGCAACAGGCATGGGCTCAGAGATGCCGGTGGACTCGATGACAATCTGATCGAAGCGGCCGGAACGAGCCAGCTTGCCGACGGACTCGATAAGGTCCTCGCGCAACGTGCAACAAATGCAGCCGTTGGAGAGCTCGACGAAGCGGTCTTCGCCGCGCTCAAGATGGCCCTCGCCGGCGACGAGGGCGGCATCGATGTTGATTTCGGAAAAGTCATTAACCACAACCGCCAGCTTGCGCCCCTCGCGGTTAGCAAGCAGGTGGTTGAGAAGGGTGGTCTTTCCGCTGCCTAGAAATCCGGACAGCACGGTAACGGGTGTAGCCATCCCGTAATGATAACGTTTTTCATTAATTGAGGGCTACAGGACCAACCCAAAGACCGGAACGGCAAGCAGGTAGACGGTGATGGTGATGAGCACGCAGCCAATCAGGTTGAGGCCGATGCCGCCCTTGATCATGTCGCCGATCTTGACGTAGCCAGAGCCATAGGCGATAGCGTTCGGCGGGGTCGCCACCGGCAGCATGAAGGCACAGGTTGCAGCGAGTGCCACTGGGATGGTGAGCAGCAGAACGTTGATGTCGCCATTCTGGGTCAGGCCGATACCCACGGCCACACCGCCCATAATCGGCAGGAAGGTCGCAGCCGTTGCGGTGTTGGAGGTGATCTCCGTCAGGAAGAGCACGAGCAGTGCCACCGAAGCGATCAGCAGGATGGTCGGCAGACCACCCAGCCCCTTGGCCATCTCACCAATCCACAGAGACAGGCCGGACTTGTTGAACATCGAAGACAGGGACAGGCCACCACCGAAGAGCAGGAGCACATCCCACGGCATTTCATTTGCAGTCTTCCAGTCCAGAAGGCGCACACCGGTCTTGGCATCAGCCGGGATAGTAAACAGCAGCAGACCAGCAGCGATACCCACGATGGCATCGTCGTAGTTCGACTCCTTGCCCACCAGGAGGGGGATAATCACCCAAGCCAGGGCCGCACCCAGGAAGATAATGCCCGTCATGATCTGCGGGCCGGTCCATGGGCCAAGCTTTTCAATCTCGGAATCAATGAGCTCGCGGCCGCCTGGAATCTTGTCCATCTCCGGCTTGAACACGGTGATCAGCATGAACCAGGCAATGAACAGGAAGATGAATGCCAGCGGCATGCCCACCATCATCCACTTGCCAAAGCCGAGGACGATGCCGTGAGTTTCCTTCATGTAGCCCGACAGCAGGGTGTTCGGCGGGGTGCCGATGAGCGTGCCCAGCGAGCCAATCGACGCCGAATACGCAATACCGAGCATGAGCGCAGTGGCAAACTTCTTCTGGTTAGCCATGCCACCGACGGCGTCGGCAGTCAGCGAAAGCACCGAAATACCAATCGGCAGCATGACCACTGCGGTAGCGGTGTTGGACACCCACATGGACAAGAAGCCGGTGGCCAGCATGAAGCCGAGGATCAGCTGCTTCGGCGAGGTACCAACAACCTTCACCACGAACAGCGCCATGCGGCGGTGCAAGTTCCAGCGTTGCAGAGCCAAAGCGATGAGGAAGCCACCCATGAACAAGAAAATGGTGGATGAGGCATAGGGTGCGCCCACATCCTTGATGATGCCCACACCGGCCAGTGGGAAAATGACCAGCGGCAAAAGCGCGGTGGCGGCCAGCGGGATGGCCTCCGTCATCCACCACACACCCATGAGAATCGTCACGGCGGCTACGGCGCGCAGCGCACCCTGGGTGTATTCGGCGTCTTCCTTAGCGCCGGGTGATTGCAACACCGTTTCCACGGCGTTGCTGGGAAAGAGAAACCACACAAGAGCGGCCAAAACGAGACCGAGGATGAGGCCAATGGCCATGCGGCGCCATTCGCGCGTATCGACGCCGCGGTCGTCCTCGCCCTCCGTGTGCGAAGTTGAGACGTGAGTTTGCGGGGTAGTCATCTGCCCCCTCCTTTTCCTGGTTAACCAGCCCCCATTCAGCTGAGAGAGTTATTGAAATCACTGAATGGGCCTACACGTTCAGGCTATCGAGACCACAGACAGCCAACAAACACTTTCGCCCCATTACCCCCACTCAAGCCGAAGATTCACCCCTGTTAGCAAAATCTTTTGCAGATTAGCTGCAAAGAATGCTCACCAATGTGTGGGCATTCCTTACTCAATTCCCCGCCTCCGTAGATCCCCAGACCTCGATCCCGCAACCTGCAGGTGGGCGTCGCCAAGCGCTTGCCGACGCCCCACCACCCACCCGGGAGTTTCGGGATCGAGGTCTGGGGGTTTAGCGGCCCTTCCGGTTTTAGAGTGCGTTGATTTTG
>NZ_KV818306.1:0-277 GCF_001814885.1 Corynebacterium sp. HMSC068G04
CCGCTTTTCGCTTCGCAGGTAACTCTCAGTAACTGGCAGGAAGCGTCCAGTGCATCGGAACGCTTCGCCAAGGAGGATGCTCCATACTTATGTTGTGCGTTTGAGAGAGCGCATGCGAGAGATAGAGAGAACCCCAGCCGCGCGGGGCGGTCGGCCTGAGAAACCGACTGGGAGCGTGGCAGTGAAAGATAGAGACACACCACCGCCCCGAGACTCCGTTTCCTTTCCTACGGAGAACTCGGGGCGGTGGTGTGTTCCCTTCTGTTTTGCACTCTTA
>NZ_KV818307.1:0-489 GCF_001814885.1 Corynebacterium sp. HMSC068G04
GTTGTGTGGGGTGTTGTGTGAGAACTGTATAGTGGACGCGAGCATTAAACCATGTGCTTGTTACTGTCACTTTTTGTGTGGTGGCAATGTGTGTGGTTTGTGTGATTTCTTTGTTCTTTTGTGTTTTGTGTGTTCACACCAGCACTTTTTGTGTTGGTTGTGTGTTCGTTATTTAGGGCGCATGGTGGATGCCTTGGCATGCTGAGCCGATGAAGGACGTGTAAGGCTGCGTTAAGCCTCGGGGAGTTGTCAATAAAGCGTTGATCCGAGGATGTCCGAATGGGGAAACCTGGCACCTGTTATGGGGTGTTACCCTTCAGTGAATTCATAGCTGTTGTGGGGGTTTACGCGGGGAAGTGAAACATCTCAGTACCCGTAGGAGAAGAAAATAAAATATGATTCTGCTAGTAGTGGCGAACGAACGTGGATGAGGCTAAACCGTGTGCATGTGATACTTGGTAGGGGTTGTGTGTGCGGTGTTGTGGGCCC
>NZ_KV818308.1:0-384 GCF_001814885.1 Corynebacterium sp. HMSC068G04
TGTGGAGTCGTTGTTGAAATACCACTCTGATCGGATTGGATGTCTAACCTTGGCCCATGATCTGGGTTGGGGACAGTGCCTGGTGGGTAGTTTAACTGGGGCGGTTGCCTCCCAAAATGTAACGGAGGCGCCCAAAGGTTCCCTCAGCCTGGTTGGCAATCAGGTGGTGAGTGTAAGTGCACAAGGGAGCTTGACTGTGAGACAGACATGTCGAACAGGGACGAAAGTCGGGACTAGTGATCCGGCACCTACTTGTGGATGTGGTGTCGCTCAACGGATAAAAGGTACCCCGGGGATAACAGGCTGATCTTCCCCAAGAGTCCATATCGACGGGATGGTTTGGCACCTCGATGTCGGCTCGTCGCATCCTGGGGCTGGAGTAGG
>NZ_KV818309.1:0-755 GCF_001814885.1 Corynebacterium sp. HMSC068G04
AGTCTCCCACCTATCCTACACAAACCGAACCGAACACCAATACCAAGCTATAGTGAAGGTCCCGGGGTCTTTTCGTCCTGCCGCGCGTAACGAGCATCTTTACTCGTAGTGCAATTTCACCGGGCCTGTGGTTGAGACAGCAGAGAAGTCGTTACGCCATTCGTGCAGGTCGGAACTTACCCGACAAGGAATTTCGCTACCTTAGGATGGTTATAGTTACCACCGCCGTTTACTGGGGCTTAAATTCTCAGCTTCGCCACCAAAGGTGACTAACCGGTCCTCTTAACCTTCCAGCACCGGGCAGGCGTCAGTCCATATACATCAACTTAACGTCTTCGCATGGACCTGTGTTTTTGATAAACAGTCGCTTCCCTCTATTCTCTGCGACCCCACAACCCACCACCAACGCAAAGGCTGGTTTAAGTCGTGTGGTCCCCCTTCTCCCGAAGTTACGGGGGCATTTTGCCGAGTTCCTTAACCACAGTTCACCCGAACGCCTTAGTATTTTCAACCTGACCACCTGTGTCGGTTTAGGGTACGGGCCATACATCCACATCGCTAGAGGCTTTTCTCGACAGTACTAGATCACCAACTTCACCCCAATTGGGCTACGCATCACGCCTCAGGCATACGGTGTGCGGATTTGCCTACACACCACCTCACACGCTTACACCAACAATCCACTAAGCGGCATGGCTACTACACTGTGTCACCCCATCACTTGAACCACACATCAGGCCCCACGACATCAACAA
>NZ_KV818311.1:0-1081 GCF_001814885.1 Corynebacterium sp. HMSC068G04
CCTCTTGTAGTTTTGATGACCCATTGGCTTCTCATCTCGCGTCCCTAGAACGATCGGGACATGCAATCCCCGTTACTGAGTCCATCACACTGGAGGAACTCTACGGACCAGAGTGGACTGAGTTTTCGCTCGTGTGCCCATACACTCCGTATCAAACAGTCAAAGAAACACTTATGGCTGATGATCCCCCTGTTCCAGAACACGGCTTCTCCGATCACGAAAACTTCCTCTTTCTTAGAGGAAAGGGCGACAGCGAACAATGGGTGAAGTTCTCTCGAGAGGCTCTCGATCTGTGTTCTCCATCAAGTCCGTCTTCTTTAATCATGGAGTCAACGTCAGTTGCTCTCAGTTTTTCTCTGGATAATCCGGGTAGTGCTTGGATTCTAACCGGCTTGAACAAGTAGTCATATGGGCGCGCTGCCCGTTGAATCCAAGAAGCTGCAGTACACCCTGGACTGGTCAGATGCGGCCAAGATTGACTGGGGCACCATCATATTGTTTGGTTGCGGCATGATCTTCGGCGCCATGCTGGGCAGCTCCGGTCTAGCAGAAACTATCGGTTCCGGACTCGACAATATGTTGGGCGTATCTAGTGCCCTGGTCATCACTGCCATGGCGGTGTTGCTGGCCATCCTCATCTCTGAGACCACAAGTAATACCGCGGCAGCGGCTGTCACTGTGCCGATTGTTGTTCCACTCGCCATGGCTGCGGGAGTAGACCCTGTTATCCCGGCGATGGCCGCTACCTTTGGCTTCATGCTTCCAATTTTCACGCTGCAAAATGCCATCGTTTACGGCTCCGGCTGCGTTTCCATCGCGCGTATGATCCGCACAGGCATCAGCTTCGACATAATCGGCGGCGCGCTGATTATCTTCTTTCTCCCAACTGTTGCCGCCTTGGTAGGCATCGGATAGGGGATGAAGAAGACGTAGCGGGGTTGCCCGCAAATCGTGGACACGTAGTGGAGCTACCTAGTGGTTAGGCAGCTATTTCTTTTCTGCTGGTGGTTAGACCAATGTGGTTTTCGAAGTCGACAGGGCTGACCATCCCGAGTGCAGAGTGCCGGCGCCGACGGTTGTA
>NZ_KV818311.1:1181-1531 GCF_001814885.1 Corynebacterium sp. HMSC068G04
AACGACTCGGCCATCGCGTTATCGAAGCACACGCCAGTGCGCCCCACAGACTGAGCGATGCCCAGGTTGCGGCAGACTTCCCAGAGCTTCTCACTGGTAAATTGCGTTCCACGGTCAGCGTGAAACACCAGCCCATCAGGAACGTCACCGCGCAGCGTATGCGCCATCCGCAGGGCCCGTTCGACTAGGTGTGTGTCTTGAACGCTATCCATTGCCCAGCCCAGTACCCTGCGGGAATGACCATCGCGGACCGCGCACAAGTACAGCCAGCCCTCACCGGTGCGAAGGTAGGTAATATCCGACATCCACACTCGGTTGAGCTCACCAGTATCAAACATGCGCTTGACCAG
>NZ_KV818312.1:0-24159 GCF_001814885.1 Corynebacterium sp. HMSC068G04
CAAAATCAACGCACTCTAAAACCGGAAGGGCCTAAGCGGCTCTTCCGGTTTCAGAGTGCGTAGTGAGGTGAGGTTGGCCACGACGAGTTCAGCGGGTCACGGGTCTGACCCCCGACGTGTCTACTTTCCGGGGGCAGGACCCATCTCCACACCAAAACGGCGCCGGGATGGGTCTTTGCGTGCATGCTGAGCGGGTAGGGCGGGGACTATGGGCCGCTGGCGCCATATGGGGGTGATGAGCTATTCGTAGAGACCCGTGGGCACGTCGCCGTCGTCCTCAGTGGAGTAGACATCCAAGGGCGCAGACTCGGCATCAAGCTCAGTTTCGTTCTGGGTGAGGTAAGACTCAAAGCCAATGTCGGGGATGTTCGCCGTGAGGAAGGCCAGCACGGCATCGACGGCCATGCGGTGTAGGCCTTCGGTGTTGTTGTGGGTATGCATGTCGATGTCGAGCAGGTTGCTCATCATCGCGTGATTCGTCACCCGGTACATCGTGAGCGCAGAAATCAACGTGAAGATGTCGTTGGCGGAAATGCCCGGGCGGAACGCGCCGGAATCTTGGCCCAGCATAAGCAGCCGGTCTAGGTGGAGGGAGATCTCGGAAACGTCGACAAGCGCCTGCGAGGACTCCAGCACACTGTGGGAGGATTCCATCGTCAGCATCCGAATGGCTTCAGGGTTATCCACATGCTGGCGGAACAACCAATCCACCAAGGTGCGCACGCCCTCGACCGGAACGGCGGAGTTGATCTCCAGGCTGCCCTCCGGCGGGTTGAGGCGCCGCGCCGCCGCCGCCAAGGCTTGCTGGTAGAGGCCCTTCTTGTCCCCGAAGTAGTAGTGGATCATGCGCTTGGACATCCCAGAGAGCTTCGACACGGATTCGAGCTTGGTCTCGGCATAGCCGTGCTCAGCAAACTCTGCAATCGCAACATCGATCACGCGCTCAACAGAGCCGGAGTCGACCGATGCAGTCTCAGTGCTCATGGAAAGTCCCGTCTAGTCGATGAATATGCGTACAGTTGTCCACTATGCCGAAAAAAGACGGTCATGGAGCTCAAGTACAAAGAACTCGCATCTTTCGGGGGTAAAATTACACCCCATGGGGGCGAAAAACGGGACTAGGCTGGGAAGGTGAGTACCGAGCCGAAAGGATTCACACATGACTGCTTCCCAACCCGTCAAGATTACCGTGACCGGCGCCGCCGGAAATATCGCTTACTCCCTGCTGTGGCGCATCGCTGCGGGCGATGTCTATGGCAAGGACACCCCGGTGGAGCTGGCTTTGCTGGAAATCCCGGACGCCATTGGCGCAGCTGAAGGCGTGGCCATGGAGCTTCATGATTCCGCATTCCCGCTGGTACGCGGCATCACCGTGACCGATGATCCAAACGTGGCTTTCAAGGACACCAAGGCCGCTTTCCTCGTGGGCTCCCGCCCGCGCACCAAGGGCATGGAGCGCGCAGACCTGCTGGAGGCTAACGGTGCCATCTTTACCGTGCAGGGCAAGGCGCTGAACGACGTCGCCGCGCGCGATGTCCGCGTCCTCGTCGTGGGTAACCCGGCCAACACTAACGCTTATATCGCTGCCAACAGTGCACCGGACCTGGACCCGAGCCAGTTCACCGCGCTCATGCGCCTGGACCACAACCGCACCCAGAGCCAAGTCTCCCTTAAGACGGGCATGCCTACCGCGGAGCTGACCAAGGTTGCCGTGTGGGGTAACCACTCTGCATCCCAGTTCCCTGACCTGACCTTCTCCAACGCCGAGGTGGATGAGGATTGGTACAAGGAAGAGATGATTCCGAAGGTGGCTAAGCGCGGTGCCGAGATCATCGCCGTGCGCGGTAAGTCCTCAGCCGCTTCCGCAGCGTCTGCCGCAGTGGACCACATGCACGACTGGATCCACGGTACTGAGGATTGGCGCACCGCTGCCATCGTCTCGGATGGCTCTTATGGCGTGGACGAGGGCCTCGTCGCAGGTTTCCCCACCGTCGCCCGCGACGGCAAGTGGGAAATCGTTCAGGGTCTCGAGCTCAACGATTTCCAGAAGGAGCGCATCGAGGCCTCCGTTCAGGAGCTGCGTGAGGAGCGCGAGGCCGTAGCCCACCTGCTCAAGGGCTAAGCGTCAAGCACCAAGTTATCGATGAGCCGCACCGGCCCCACCTGCGCCGCAACCAGTGCCAGGGCGGGCCGGTGTTGTGCATCAATGGGCTCGAGCGTGGCCGGGTCCACCACGGTGAGGTAATCCACCGTGACGCCGGGGGAGGAGGCGAGCTGGGCTTCAGCCTCCTCGAGGGAAGCACCGTCGTGCAGAGCGAAGAGCGCCTGGGACAGCGCCACGGCTTGCTCTCGCTCGGCAGGGCTCAGGCGAGCGTTGCGGCTGGACTCGGCCACGCCGTCCGCTGCGCGCACGATGGGCGCGCTGATGATCTCCAGCGGCAGGTCAAGGTCCGCCACCAAGCGCCGGATAATGGCCACCTGCTGGGCATCCTTCTGCCCAAAGTAGGCGCGGTCCGGTGAAACGAGGTTGAACAGCTTGCTCACCACGGTAGCCACGCCGTCAAAGTGGCCGGGCCGCGAGGCACCTTCCAAAACCGAGCCCATCTCGCCGGTGCGCACCCACACCCGCGGGGTGCCACCCGGGTACATCTCCTCCACGCTGGGGGCGAAGACGGCATCAACACCCAGCGAGTCCAGCAGCGCGGCATCCGTATCCAGATCGCGCGGGTAAGCACGGTAGTCTTCGCAGTCGCCGAGGTCGGTGAACTGGAGGGGATTGACGAAGACCGAGCACACCACGGTGTCGTTCTCTTCGCGGGCGCGGCGAATGAGGGAAGCGTGGCCGTCGTGAAGCGCGCCCATCGTGGGCACCAAGCCCACGGTGCCGGAGACTGCGGCGCGGAAGGCACGGAATTCAGATTTAGTTTTGAGGATCTGCATGGCTAAACCCTAGTCCTCGAAGGATTCCTCGGCGTTGGGGAAGGAGCGCTCGCCCACATCCGCTACGTATTCCTTCGCGCCCTCCAGTAGCGCACCGCGCAGGTCCGCGTAGCGGCGCACGAAGCGCGGCGCCTTGGGCCCGCCCAGGCCGAAGGCATCGGTCCACACCAGAATCTGGCCATTGGTCTGCGCACCCGCGCCGATGCCGATGGTGGGAATGGGCAGCTCCTTGGTGACCTCCCCAGCTAACGCGGCGGGGACCATTTCCAGCACCACGGCGAAGGCTCCGGCCTCGGCGAGGGCGCGGGCGTCGTCGTGAAGCTTCTCCGCACCGGCACCGCGGCCCTGGACCACGAAGCCGCCCAAGGCGTGGACCTGCTGGGGCGTGAAGCCGATGTGGGCGCAGACGGGGATGCCGGCGGCGACAATCGCGGCGACAATCGGTGCGCGCTCGGCGCCGCCCTCTAGCTTCACGGCCTGCGCACCGGTTTCCTTCATGACGCGTACCGCGGTTTCGAGCGCCTGGGAGGGGCCGTCCTCATAGGAGCCAAAGGGAAGGTCCACCACCACGAAGGCGCGGGAGGTGGCTGAGACCACGGCGCGGGCGAGCGGAATCATTTCATCGAGGGTGAGAGACAGCGTGGTTTCGCGGCCCAGGACTACATTGGCCAGGGAATCGCCCACGAGCAGGAGATCCACCCCGGCTTCATCGAAGATCTCGGCGGTCATGCAGTCATAACTCGTCAGGCACGCAAAGGCCTGAGAGTTTTCTTTGGCGCGGGCGAAATGGCGGGGGCGGAGACGGGCGCGGTGGCCAGGGTTGTGAGACATGCCCTTACTCTAGACACGGCGCTGGTGCCAGTTGACGCACAGGGTAGAGTTGGCCAGGTGACTGATCAGAATAAAGAGCAACTCGTTGGCACCAACCGCGCGGACCAGCTTCCCCAGTCCTGGGAGCCGCAGGCAGTAGAAAAAGTCCTCTACGAAGGCTGGGTAAGCGCCGGTTACTTCACCCCGGATGCGTCCTCGGAGGCGGAGCCTTATTCCATCGTGCTGCCGCCGCCGAATGTCACCGGCCAGCTACACATGGGCCACGCCCTGGACCACACTCTGATCGACTCCATCATTCGCCGCAAGCGCATGCAGGGCTATGCCACCTTGTGGCTGCCGGGTGCTGACCACGCCGGTATCGCTACCCAGACCAAGGTGGAGGCCCGCCTGCGTGAGCAGGAAGGCAAGAAGCGCTGGGACTATGAGCGCGAAGAATTCATCAACAAGGTCTGGGAGTGGAAGGAAGAGTTCGGCGGCACCATCCAGAACCAGATGCGCGCCATCGGCGACTCCGTGGACTGGTCCCGCGAGCGCTTCACGCTGGACGATGGCCTCTCCCGCGCCGTGCAGACCATCTTCAAGACCCTCTACGACGAGGGCCTGATCTACCAGGCCAACCGCCTGGTCAACTGGTCCCCAGTGCTGGAGACCGCCGTCTCTGATATTGAGGTCGTGTACAAGGACGTCGAGGGCGAGCTCGTGTCCATTCGCTATGGCTCGCTGAACGACGATGAACCGCACCTCATCGTGGCCACCACCCGTGTGGAAACCATGCTGGGCGACGTCGCCATCGCCGTCCACCCCGAGGACGAGCGCTACGCCCACCTGGTGGGCAAGGAGCTGCCGCACCCCTTCCGCGATGATCTTAGCCTGAAGATCATCGCCGATGATTACGTGGACATGGAATTCGGTACCGGCGCGGTGAAGATCACCCCGGCGCACGATCCGAATGACTACGCCATGGGCCAGCGCCACGACCTGGACATGCCCACCATCATGGACACCACCGGACACATCGCGAACACCGGCACGAAGTTCGACGGCCTGACCCGCGAGGAAGCCCGCGTGGAGATCCGCGAGGCGCTGCGCGAGCAGGGCCGCATCGTCAAGGAGATCCGCCCCTACGTCCACTCCGTGGGCCACTCGGAGCGCTCCGGCGAGCCCATCGAGCCGCGCCTGAGCCTGCAGTGGTTCGTGGCCGTGGAGAAGATGGCGAAGATGTCTGGCGACGCCGTCCGCGAGGGCGATACCACCATCCACCCGAAGTCCCTGGAGCCGCGCTACTTCGAGTGGGTTGATGACATGCACGATTGGTGCATCTCCCGCCAGCTGTGGTGGGGCCACCGCATTCCAATCTGGTACGGCCCGGAGGGCGAGGATGGCCAGCGAGATATTGTCTGCCTCGGCCCCGACGAGGAAGCACCGGAAGGCTACGTCCAGGATCCGGACGTTCTGGACACCTGGTTCTCCTCCGCGCTGTGGCCTTTCTCCACGATGGGCTGGCCGGAAAAGACCGCCGATCTGGAGAAGTTCTTCCCCACGAACGTGCTGGTCACCGCCTATGACATCCTCTTCTTCTGGGTCGCCCGCATGATGATGTTCGGAACCTTCGCCGGCGCCCACACCCCGGAGCTGCTCGGTGAGGGCAAGGATGGCCGCCCGCAGGTTCCGTTCACCGACATCTACCTGCACGGCCTGGTGCGCGATGAGCAGGGCCGCAAGATGTCGAAGTCCCTGGGCAATGGCATCGACCCGATGGATTGGGTGCGCGACTATGGTGCGGACGCACTGCGTTTCACCCTGGCTCGCGGCGCGAACCCGGGCGTGGCCCTGCCGCTGGCTGTCGACGCTGCCGCCGCCGGTCGCAACTTCGCCACCAAGCTCTTCAACGCCACCAAGTTCGCGCTCATGAACGGCGCGGGCGTGGCTGAGCTGCCGGCACGCGACGCGCTGACCGACGCCGACCGTTGGATCCTCGACCGTTCCGAAGAGGTCCGCGCCAAGGTGGACGCCTACCTGGATGACTACCAGTTCGCCAAGGCCAATGAGCTGCTCTACCACTTCGTGTGGGATGAGCTGTGTGACTGGTACCTGGAGATTGCCAAGACCCAGATCCCGCGTGACTTCGATGGGGCGAGCGCCGAGGAGCAGGCCACCGGACGCACGACCCAGATCGTTCTGGGCCGCGTTCTTGACCTGGTTCTGCGCCTGCTGCACCCGACCATGCCGTTTGTCACCGAGGTCCTGTGGAAGGCTCTGACTGGCGGGGAGACCATTGTCACCGCGCAGTGGCCTACCCAGGAGCACACCAACGGTGGCGCGGAGAAGGATGAGGTGGCCGCGCGCCGCATTCAGGACGCCGACAAGCTCATCACCGAGCTGCGTCGCTTCCGCTCCGATCAGGGTGTCAAGCCTTCCCAGAAGGTCCCGGGCCGCCTCGACTTCGCCGCGGCCGACCTGCAGGAGCAGGAGGGGCTCATCCGCAACTTGGCCAACACCACGGAGCCGGGCGAAGACTTCACCGCCTCTGCTTCCATCGAGGTGCGCCTGTCCCAGGCCACCGTCGAGGTCACCCTGGATACCTCCGGCGCCGTCGACGTCGAAGCCGAGCGCAAGCGCCTGGAGAAGGATCTGGCCAAGGCCCAGAAGGAACTGGACCAGACCGGCAAGAAGCTGGGCAACGAGGCCTTCCTGTCCAAGGCGCCGGAGGCAGTCGTGGAGAAGATCCGCGTTCGCCAGCAGGTGGCCCAGGAAGAAGTCGAGCGCATCACCGCACGTCTGAAGGGACTCAAGTAGTGGCGGGGGAGAAAGACCGCGAGGAATTTGAGGTCGTCGATGCCCTCGCGGAGGGCACCGATGGCGGGCCGGTCGAAATCACCGACTCCGGCCTAACACTCAACCTCGGCGGCGAGGATGACTACGAGGAGGCAGCGCCCGAGCAGGCCACGCCGGAGGAGCTCGCGGAGCTGGCTCAGGTAACCGCGGAGCTCAACGCGCGCGCCCCAGAGACCATCATTGAGCCCAGCCTCGAGCGCATCGAGATGCTCATGGATCTGTTGGGCAATCCGGAGCGTTCCTTCCACGTCATCCAGGTCGCTGGAACCAACGGCAAGTCCTCGACCGCCCGCATGATCGATTCGCTGCTGCGCTCCTTCCACCGCCGCGTAGGCCTCGTCACCAGCCCCCACCTACAGCTGGTGACCGAGCGCATCGGCATCGACGGCCACCCCATCCACCCGCGCGACTTCGTGCGCATCTGGCGCGAAATCAAGCCTTATGTGGAGATGGTGGATTCCCGCTCCGACATTCCCATGTCCACCTTCGAAGTGCTTGTTGCCATTTCCTACGCAGCCTTTGCCGATGCCCCCATCGACGTCGCCGTCGTCGAGGTGGGCCTCGGCGGCACGTGGGATGCCACCAACGTGGTTAACGCGGAAGTGGCCGTGGTCATGCCGGTAGGCCTCGACCACACGGACTACCTCGGTGACACCATCACCGAGATCGCCGGTGAGAAGGCCGGCATTATCAAGGCCCGTGAGCACGATGCCGACGACGTGCTCACGCCGGGGGAGAACATCGCCATCATTGCCGAGCAAGACCCAGAAGCCATGCGCGTGCTGCTGCAGCGCACCGTCGACGTCGGCGCCGGCGTAGCGCGCGCGGGCTCCGAGTTCGCCGCGCTGGAATCCCGCATTGCAGTGGGCGGCCAGCAGCTCACCATCCAGGGCCTGGGTGGGATGTACGAAGACATCTTCCTGCCACTGCACGGCGAGCACCAAGCCAAGAACGCGGCCGTGGCTTTGGCTGCGGTGGAGGCCTTCTTCGGGGCGTCGGCAGGCCATCCGCTCGACCTTGCTTCGGTGCGCACCGGCTTTGCCAAGGCCATTTCCCCCGGCCGCTTGGAGCGCGTGCGCACCAGCCCTACGACCTTCCTTGACGCCTGCCACAACCCGCACGGCGCCAAGGCGTTGGCCGCAGCGCTCGACCGCGACTTCGATTTTGCGCGCCTCATCGGCGTGGTGTCCATTTTCACGGACAAGGATGCCGCCGGCATCCTTACTGCCCTCGAGTCGGTCCTCACGGAAGTCGTGATCACACAGAACACCTCGCCGCGCGCCCGCGATGCCTATGAGCTAGCGGAGCTGGCGCGCGACATCTTCGGTGAAGAACGGGTGTACGTCGAGCCCGACCTGCCTAGTGCCTATACTCAGGCCGTTGAATTGGCGGAGGACGCCGACGTGCAGTCCGGATCCGGCATCGTGATTACCGGCTCGGTGGTCACTGCTGGTGACGCCCGCGCACTCTTTGGAAAGGAGCCCGCATGAGCCCCCGCAAACCCATCCCTGAGGAGGAGATCGGCCCGCTCGGACTAGGCCAAGCACCGGCCAAGGATCCCCTCAAGCAATTCGGCGGCATGGTGGTGGCCAGCTCCCTCACCATGGAACTGATCACCCTGGTTCTGGCGCTGCCAATGCTGTACAAGCTGTATGACGGCACTCTGTGGACCCCGTTTAACTACGGCGTGGTGATCGGCTTCATGGTGCTACTGCTTGCATCCTTCCCCTTCATGAATAAGCCGTGGATCGTTGGGGCACAGATTGTCCTCCACATTATCGGCATTGTTCTCGGCTTCATGGTCCACTGGTCCGTCGCCACGATCTTTATCATTTTCGCCCTGCTCTGGGCACTCGCGGCCTACATGCGTTCGGTGATCGTCGCCCGCATGGAGCGCGGCTACCTCACCACGCAGCACCTGACTGAGAAGTAGGCCGCCGCGGTGTTTATCCGGCCGGAGCTGCGCGCGGGGGCGGCTTTTATGTCGCTGTGGGATCCGACCAATCCGCTCATCCGCCGTGCCGGGCGTGTAGTCCCCGCGCTCTGGCCCGCGCCCTTAATCCAGGGCGTGCGCACGCGGCGGGTGAGAAACGCCGACATCCGTGCGACGATCTATAGCCCGGAGAACCCACGCGGAGCTGTGTTGTGGATCCATGGCGGAGGGCTGCTCATGGGCCATCCGCGCCAGGACGTCAAACACCTCAAGGAGACCGCCGCGGAAGTCGGTGTCACCGTCATTGCGCCGCACTACCGCTATGCCCCGGAGAACCCCTATCCGGCCGCGCTTGACGACGTCCACTCGGCCCACCACTGGCTCCTCACGCATGCGGAAGATCTGGGAATCAGCCCAGATCGGATTGTCATCGGCGGCCAAAGCGCCGGGGGAGGGCTCGCCGCCGCACTGTGCCAGCGCCTCCTAGATGAAGGCGGAATTCAGCCGGCGGGGCAGTGGCTCTTTTGCCCGATGCTCGATGACCGCGCTGCCTCCACCGACCGCAATCCCATCTGGGACGCGGACTCCAATGCGCAGGCTTGGCGCTACTACACCAACGGCAACCCAGACGCACCCTATGCCGTGCCCGGTCGCCGCGCGGAGTTAGCAGGTCTGCCACCGGCTTGGTTGTATGCGGGGAGCAGTGAGCTTTTCTACGACGAAATTGTGGACTACGCCGAGCGTCTGAAGTCTGCCGGCGTGCCCACGCAATGCGAGGTCGTGGATGGAGGCGTCCATGCCTTCGAGTTGTGGGCTCCCCATACCGCGGCGGCGAAACGCCTGCTCATGAACTCTCGCGTCTGGCTGCAGTCGACGCTCAACGCGCTAGACTAGCCGGCATGCTCTTTCTTCTTTACGGCCTGTCCGCTCTGTTGTGCATCGCTGCTCTCGTGGCCAAGCTGTATTTTGGCGGCTTTGCGCTGCCGCTGGCGCTGTTGATTCCGGCCTTTGTGTTCCTCGTCGTGGGCATGCTCAAGCAGCAGCGCGATGAGAAGCCGGTGGAGTTTGCGGATCTGGAGGAGTGGCAGCGCGAGGATCTGAAAAGCCTGCTGGAGAGCGGTCAATACGGCACGGCCGTGCGCCAAGTGCAGCTGTGGTTTCGTGGCACGAGCCATGAGCGTGCGGAGGAAATCGTGCAACGCCTTACGTAGCGCTTAATAATTGGCCCACTGGCAGGACGCGGGAGCACCCATTCTGTACTATGTGCCCTATGACTGAACGTACACTGATTCTCATCAAGCCGGACGGCGTCAAGAACGGCCACGTGGGCGAGATTATCTCCCGCATCGAGCGCAAGGGCCTGAAGCTCGTCGCCATGGATCTGCGCGTCGCCGACGAGGAGACCGCTAAGAAGCACTACGCCGAGCACGAGGACAAGCCTTTCTTCGGCGAGCTGGTTGACTTCATCACCTCCGCACCGCTGGTTGCTGGCATCGTCGAGGGCGAGTCCGCCATCGCCGCATGGCGTCAGCTGGCCGGTGGCACCCACCCAGTGGAGAAGGCTACCCCGGGCACCATCCGCGGTGACTTCGCTCTGACCGTTGGCGAGAACGTTGTCCACGGTTCCGACTCCCCGGAGTCCGCTGAGCGCGAGATCTCCATCTGGTTCCCGAACCTCTAACTATGATTACCGCGCTGAGCGCGTAACGAAGCCCGAGCAGATGCTCGGGCTTTTTCTATTTCCCGCCCCGCTATTGCACGCTGGCTAACGGGTGCACGCTGGTTCGCGGGTCAATCGAAAGAGAGAAGTGTGCGCAACGCCGTAAAAGCGTCTTTTTCAACGCGATGAGTGACGGTACGGCCTCTTTGCTCTCGGGTGAGGAGGCCAGCTTCCCGCAGACGTGCCAAGTGGTGGGAGACTGTGGGTTGGCTCAGTGCGGTGAGCTCTGTGAGCTTCGTGACGCTCATCGGTCCGCACCCTTCATCACACAGAATGGACAGGAGCCGGAGGCGGGCTGGGTCAGCCAGGACTTTAAATTGCTGGGAAAAGTGCGCCGCCTCGGCGGCGCTCAGAGGGCCCGTGCTGAGGGAACAACACTCAGCCGCGTCAGCGCTGGTCTTGGGAGCGGGGGAGGAAGCCATGTGTTCAGTATATGGGCTATGCTTGCCTTCGTAATCATATTGACGTGTATCAATATGAGCTGTATATTGCACTTTCGTATCCTGCTCTGTTCAACAATGAAGGAAGAGGAAGACATGGCCCTGCCGCAGCGTCCCACGTTGTCTTTTCTTGACCGCTTTCTACCCGTGTGGATCATCTTGGCGATGGCCATTGGACTGCTTATCGGCCACTTTCTCCCCGGAATTGGTCACGCCTTAGGGGCCGTCAAAGTTGGTGGGATGTCCATTCCGATCGCAATTGGCCTCCTCCTCATGATGTATCCGCCTTTGGCGAAGGTCCGCTATGAGAAAACCCGGGAAATTGCTACTGATGGCCGTCTCATGGTGGTGTCGCTCGTCCTTAATTGGCTGGTGGGGCCTGCGCTCATGTTTGCCCTGGCATGGCTCTTTTTGACTGACCAGCCGGAGCTTCGCACCGGCGTGATCATTGTGGGTCTTGCTCGCTGTATCGCCATGGTGCTCGTGTGGTCGGATCTGTCGTGTGCGGACCGCGAGGCAACGGCGATCCTTGTCGCGCTTAACTCTGTTTTCCAAGTGGCCATGTTTGGCATGTTGGGATGGTTCTACCTTCGCATCCTCCCAAGCTGGTTGGGACTTGATATCACGAGTGCAGAGTTCTCTTTTTGGGCCATCGTCAAGGCTGTTCTCGTGTTCCTGGGCATTCCGTTCCTTTTGGGTGCGTTGTCCCGCTTCTGGGGCGAAAAGGTGAAGGGACGAGAGTGGTTTGAGGACCGCTTCCTCCCTGCTGTATCGCCTCTGGCTCTGATCGGATTGCTTTACACCATCGTTCTGCTGTTTTCTCTGCAAGGCGAAAACATCGTGGAGCAGCCAGCAGCGGTAGCACGCGTTGCTGTGCCATTGGTTATCTATTTCGTTGGCATGTTTGTGTTGTCATTGGGCGTAGCTAAGTCCGTAGGGATGAACTATGCGCAATCTGCCAGCGTGGCTTTTACTGCTGCAGGAAACAATTTTGAGCTTGCGATCGCGGTATCCATTGGAACGTTCGGCGCGACTTCTGCCCAGGCCCTAGCCGGAACGATTGGTCCTCTCGTTGAAATCCCCGTTCTCGTGAGCTTGGTCTACCTTATGCTGTGGATCGGGCCGAAGCTCTTTCCGGGCGATGACACCCTTCCACGCTAGCGTGTGTGCGCGGCATTCATGCTGCGCACACCATCTTCGGTGAGCGTGATGTTATAGGTGCGTTTGCCTTTGCCATAGATGAAGCCAGACATCTTCACCACGCCGGCCTTCTCGAGCTCCCGCAGCTCGTCCTCGAGGCCCTCTTCATAGTCCAGCAACCGGCCCAATGCTGGAATAGAAATCATATTTCCGGTAACCGCACCAGCCGCCACCAGTCCGCTGAGGACCTCGGGGTGTTTCTCCACCGCGGTGATGCTCTGCTCGGTGACGCCTTCCAGGCTGTCCTTTTCCGTGATGGCTTGGATACGGCGTTTGCCCACGCGGAAAGCAGTGGTGCCGAAGGCGCGGCCGCCGATGATGAACGCCGGAATGGCAAAGGCAGTGTGGCCCGCCGCGACGAGGATGGGGTTGAACGAGACGTCTCCGAAAAGCCCGATGGACTGTATCCCTTCGGTGATCAGCGGCGAAAAGATAGCCAGCACGGGCAACAAGTAGGCAAGGGTGGGGTAGTCGCCCGCCCGGTATTCTTCTTGCGCGGCTTCCACCAACTTCGGCTTGCTGCGAATGATGCGGAAGGCTCCGTAGAGCATCACCATGATGAGCACCGCATAGACAGGGACCGCATAAGGGTAAGGGAAATCAACGACGCGAAGACCGGAGGCGATGCCCGCGGGTACGGCTACGGTGACAATATCCCGCAGCGCAATCTCGTTGCGGGCGCGCGCCTGCGCCACTGTGCGTGGCGTCTGTTCAGGTAATTTCCGCTCTGCCGGTGTGTTTGTGGGCGCGCTGTCGGACATAGCGGCGATACTAACATGTGAGCCTAGGTCGAGCTCTGTGCCAGAATGGAAGGCACCACAATTGAATAAGGATTTTAAGAATTTTTCAAAGACTCACCGCCGTGTGGCGGCAACCTGCGCCCGGGGTGAGCACAACGTCAGGAGATTAGCCACTGATGGCATCCAAGAAGAAAACAGAAGAAGAACGTATTGAATCGACGTTGGCCGCGGCGGTAGCGGGGATCGACCGCGAGGCGCTCGCACCCAAAACCCGCCTCTATGCCCTGGCTAAGCAGGTGGGCGTGGCCTCCAAGGAATTGGTGGCCCAGTTCGCGGAGATGGGAATTAAGAAGTCCGCACAGTCTTCGCTGACACCGGAAGAGGTGGGCCAGCTTATCGACGCCCTCGTACCCGCAACCGAAGCCCCCGAGCAGGCAGCAACCGAGGACAACCAGGTCGCGGCCGAGGACGCCGACCAGCCGGAGGTTTCGGCAGAGGATAAGCCCACGAAGACCGTCAAGAAGAAGCGCGCCAAGCGCGCGGTCAAACGCGTGAGCAAGGCAGGCAAGAAGGCTGAGTCGAAGGAGCAGACACAGACAAAGGAACCCACACCGGAAGAGTCTGCTGCGCAACCGGACAGCGCGGGGGAGTCCCAGGAAGCCGCGCTGGCACAGGATGCTGAGCAGGCCGCGCAACCGGAGCAGCTGAGCGAGGAAGAAGAAAAGCTGCGCGAGCGCGTGCGCAAGAACGTTGATAACGAGATTTCGCAGATCGTCGACAAGGTCGATGCCGAAATGCTGCACGAGGCGCTCGCCGAGGCCGGTGATAGCGACGAGGACGACGAGCTCACTCCGCTGATCACCCCGATGGCTGAGGAAGACCCGGACGTGTACGACTTCGCGCCGGTCTTCATGGCGCCGAAGATCACTCCGCTGGCCAAGCGTCAGAAGTCAGAAAAACGCGAGGAAGAAATCGAGGAAGATTCGGCACCGGCAAGCCAGCCGCGCGGTCGCCGTCGCGGCAGCCGCGGTACCTCTCGTGGCCGCGGAGCAGAAGGCCGCGGGGTAGTCCGCGAGGAAGTCGAGCACATCGACGAGCCGAAGGCGATTAAGGGCTCAACCCGCATCGAGGCGCAGCGTCGCCGCCGTGCGGAGCTGCGGGAGAAGGGCCGCGAGCGCCAGCACATCGTCTCCCAAGCGGAGTTTTTGGCGCGCCGCGAATCTGTAGAGCGCACCATGGTGGTGCGCGATAAGCAGCGTACCGACGGCGCTGGCATCATCACCCAGGTTGGTGTGCTGGAGGATGATCTCCTGGTCGAGCACTTTGTCACGACCGAGACGCACCCTTCCCAGATTGGCAATATCTACTTGGGCCGCGTGCAAAATGTCTTGCCTTCGATGGAGGCCGCCTTCGTCGATATCGGACAGGGCCGAAACGGCGTGCTGTACGCGGGAGACATCGACTGGCGCGCCCTGGGCATTGGTGGGCGCAGCCGCAAGGTGGAAAACGCGCTGAAGTCCGGTGACCAAGTCCTGGTCCAGGTGGCCAAGGATCCCATCGGGCACAAGGGCGCACGTTTGACCACTCAGATTTCCCTGGCCGGTCGTTTCCTGGTGTATGTGCCGGGCGGGCGCAGCGCGGGCATTTCCCGCAAGCTGCCGGCGCCGGAGCGCAAGCGCCTCAAGGGGATTCTGGAGCGCGTCATCCCGGGGGATGGCGGCGCCATCATCCGCACCGCAGCGGAAAACGTGTCGGAGGAGGACATCGCGTCCGACGTCAACCGCCTCCACTCATTGTGGGAGGACATTAGCGCCCGCGCCGCGCACGAAAAGGCAACGAAGGGCGCCAAGCCGGTCACCCTGTACGAAGAGCCGGACCTGCTCATCAAGGTGGTGCGTGACCTTTTCAACGAGGACTTCAGCACCTTGGTGGTGGACGGCAAGCGTTCCTACAACACGGTCAGCGCCTACGTTGATTCCATGGCGCATGACTTGGCCGACCGCGTGGTGCGATACGACGCCCGCGAGCACGATGGCGAGGATGCCTTCAGCGCCTACCGCATTGATGAGCAGCTGCAGAAGGCCCTGGGCCGCAAGGTGTGGCTGCCGTCTGGCGGCACCCTCGTCATCGACCGCACTGAGGCCATGACGGTCATTGACGTCAACACGGGCAAGTTCACCGGCTCCGGCGGCAACCTGGAAGAGACGGTGACGCGAAATAACCTCGAGGCGGCCGAGGAGATCGTGCGCCAGATGCGCCTGCGCGATATCGGCGGCATGATCGTCGTGGACTTCATCGATATGGTCTTGCCGGAAAACCAGGATCTGGTGCTGCGCCGCCTCAAGGAAGCGTTGGGGCGCGACCGGACTCGTCACCAGGTTTCTGAGGTCACCTCACTGGGCTTGGTGCAGATGACGCGCAAGCGCGTGGGCACCGGCCTCATCGAGACTTTCTCCACCGAGTGCGAGGCCTGCCATGGCCGAGGAATCATCATTCACGAGTACCCGGTTGATGAGGAGACGGAAGAGGATAACTCGAAGCCGCAGCGCCGCGGCCGTAAGGAACGCCGTGCACCGCAGCGCGATCCGAAGAAGCACCCGGCCGCCGTCCGTATGCATCGCGAGGACGACGATGCCGCTTCCGAGCATGAGGCTGCCCGTGCTGACAATGAAGAAGCAGCGCGCGACGAAGAATCTTCGCTGGAGGAACTCGTGGCCAGCGTGGTCGTCGTGGACGACGATGACGCGGAGACGCCGGATAGCGCGTCCATTGGCTACGCGGTAGCGGAAAGCCTGGAAGCGAAGCGATCGAAGCCGAAATCCAAGCAGAAGCGCTCGCGCAAGCCGCGCCGGGCAACGCGTACCTTCCGGGAGCCACAGCGCGAGGAGACGAGTGAGGGCTTGCGCGCGCAGCAAGGCAAGCAGGATAGGAACGCTAAGAACGCTGAAGCGGAGAAGAAGTCCTCCGCACAGCGCTCGGAGCCAACCTACGAGGAAGCCGTCGAGGCTTTCGAGAACTCGCCGCGCCGCAAGCGCCGCACACGCGGAAATTCCCGTTCGGATATTCGCCCGAAGCGCGAAGACTTTGCACAGGGCGAGACCCCAGCCAAGGACGCTCCGCTGGCCACCTCTAAAAAGGAGGCCAAGGCAGAGCGCAAGGCCGCGGAGTCGGGCGAGAACATGAACGTGCGCGCGACCCGCAGCCGCGGTCGCCGCCGAGTGGTGCGCAAGATGGCGCAGAGCCAATCCGCGCCGGCACCGAAGGAACGCGGTAGGGGCGCGGAGCACAGCACTGAGGCGAAGGAGCGCGAGGAGACTACGGCGTCGACAAGGCGCAGGGGCGGGCGCGGGAGGCGTCGAGTAGCACGGCGCAGGTCGCGCTAGAAAAGGCGTTTTGCCTTTTCGCCCCCTCACGGGGTAGTCTTTGACAGTCGCTGTTTAGACCATGAATGCGCTCGATGGGACGCGCTGCGGTTTCCGCACGTCTCTCGCGGATGTGGTTCTAAACGCCAATGTCCAATGTCCATTCGTTAGCGGCACCACCCAGCTGCTAGCGAGCCGAGTTTAGATAAGGGGTAGCCCTCTATGTACGCGATCGTCAAGACCGGCGGAAAGCAGTACAAGGTTGCTGAAGGTGACCTCGTCAAGGTCGAGAAGATCGAGGGTGAGCCGGGTTCCTCCGTTGCTCTCACCCCGGTTCTGCTCGTCGATGGCGCAACCGTCAAGTCGAAGGCCGCAGACCTCGAGAAGGTCTCCGTCTCCGCTGAAATTGTCGAGCAGGGCAAGGGCCCGAAGATCGACATCCTCAAGTACAAGAACAAGACTGGTTACAAGCGTCGCCTCGGTCACCGTCAGCCGGTGACCACGCTGAAGATTACCGGTATCAAGTAAGCCTTAACCGGCACTAATTCATCCCTGAAGGAGGGAAAACCACATGGCACACAAGAAGGGTGCTTCCAGCTCCAGCAACGGTCGCGATTCTGAGTCCAAGCGTCTCGGCGTCAAGCGCTTCGGTGGTCAGCAGGTTAAGGCCGGCGAGATCATCGTGCGTCAGCGCGGCACCAAGTTCCACCCGGGTGAGAACGTTGGTCGCGGCGGCGACGATACCCTGTTCGCTCTCGCTGCAGGCTCTGTTGAGTTCGGCGTCAAGCGTGGCCGTCGTCTGGTCAACATTGTTCCGGCTGAAGAGGCTGCTGCAGAAGCAACTGCCTAAGAGCTTCATGGCTTAATCCCGAGCGTTTGCTCGGGATTTTGTCGTTTTCACGCGGCCGGCGTGGCGGGAGAGCGTGGAGAAGACTAAAGGGGCCGTGGGCTTCAGATCCCCGGCAGTGCTCAACTAGGACGGTATGCCAGGAACCGTTAGACTAACGGGCATGGCACGATTCATTGACCGAGTGGTTTTGCACCTGCAGGCAGGCGATGGCGGACACGGCTGCGCCTCCGTTCACCGCGAAAAGTTCAAGCCGCTCGGCGGGCCCGATGGCGGCAACGGCGGCCACGGCGGAGACATCTTGCTGGAGGTCTCAACCCAAATCCATACGCTGATGGACTTTCACTACCGCCCGCACATCAAATCCGAGCGTGGCGGCAACGGTGCTGGCGACTGGCGCAACGGCGCGCGCGGCAAGGACCTCATTCTGGAGGTGCCGGCAGGCACCGTGGTCTATACCGAGGATGGGGAGATGCTCGCGGACCTCACGGTCCCGGGGACCCGCTTCGTGGCTGCGGAGGGCGGTTTCGGCGGACTTGGTAACGCAGCACTGGCCTCGGCTGCTCGTAAGGCTCCGGGCTTTGCGCTGCAGGGAGAACCTGGTGAGGCGCGCGATCTCATCCTGGAGCTGAAGTCCATGGCGGACGTCGGCCTCGTGGGCTTTCCTTCCGCGGGTAAGTCCTCCCTTATTTCTGTTCTCTCGGCGGCCAAGCCGAAGATTGGTGACTATCCTTTCACCACCCTCCAGCCCAACCTGGGCGTAGTGGACATGGGCCATGAGTCTTTCACCATGGCGGATGTTCCGGGCCTGATCCCTGGGGCCGCCGAGGGCAAGGGCTTGGGACTCGACTTCCTGCGCCACATCGAGCGCACCGCGGTGCTCGCGCACGTGGTGGATACCGCCTCCATCGAGCCGGGCCGCGACCCGCTCTCCGATATCGAGGCGCTCGAGACCGAGCTGGCCAAGTACCAAGAGCTGCTGGAGCAGGACACCGGCCTGGGTGATCTGCGTGAGCGCCCGCGCGTCATCATCCTCAACAAGGCGGACATTCCCGAGGCCGAAGAGCTAGCAGAATTTGTCAAGGGTGACCTCGAGGAGAAGTACGGCTGGCCCGTCTTCATCATTTCCGCGGTCGCGCGCAAGGGCCTCGACCCACTGAAGTACAAGCTCATGGAGATGGTCAACGAGCACCGCAAGGCTCAGCCCAAGGTCGCCGCGGACAAGAACCACACCATTATTCAGCCGAAGTCCGTGGGCAAGAAAAAGAAGGGCAGGTTCGCCGACTTCACCGTCACCCCGGATCCGGAGGTGGAGGGCGGCTTCATCGTCGAAGGCGAGAAAATCGACCGCTGGATCCGCCAGACCGACTTCGAAAACGACGAGGCCGTGGGCTACCTCGCGGACCGCCTTGCCAAGGCCGGTGTCGAAGAGGAACTGCACCGCCAAGGCGCGCAGGAAGGCTGCCCCGTGACCATCGGGGACATCACCTTCGAGTACGAGCCCATGGCTGGTGGCCGCGCGACCGACGCTGGCCGCGGACAGGATGGCCGCCTCATGAGCACCGAGCGAGTCTCGGCTGCCGAGCGTAAGCGCGCTTCCCAGGCACGCCGCGGTCTCGTCGACGAGTTTGACTATGGCACCGACGGGGAGGTCACGCGCGAGTCCGCAAACCGCGATCGCTGGCAGGGCTAGCCCGGTATACTGAGCCGGTATGTCATCCGAACACGACAACCAGATCGACTATCCTCTTCCCCTCGAACCTTTCGAGGGGCCAACCCCGGATATGGACTATCCGGAGACGACCACGCTGTCGGAAAAATCCAGCGGTTTCTCCTCACCCCTGCGTGAGGAGATCTCCAAGGCCAAGCGCATCGTCATCAAGATCGGCTCCTCGTCGTTGACGCGCGATGACTTCGTGACCTCGACTGAGAAGATCGACAAGATCGTTGACGCCGTGTGCGCCCGCATGAATGTCTCGGACATCATCATCGTCTCCTCCGGTGCGGTGGCCGCGGGCATGGGCCCGCTGGGCCTGACCACGCGCCCCACCGATCTCGCCACCAAGCAGGCAGCTGCCGCGGTGGGCCAGGTCCACCTCGCCTACGAGTGGGGCGTATCCTTCGCCCGCTACAACCGGACCATTGGGCAGGTGCTGCTGACCGCGTCGGACGTCGGCAAGCGCGATCGCGCCCGCAACGCCCAGCGCACCATTGACCGCCTGCGCCAGATGCGCACGGTGCCCATCGTTAATGAGAATGACACCGTCGCGACCTCCGAGATGCACTTCGGTGATAACGACCGCCTCTCCGCGCTCGTGGCCAACTTGGTTGGCGCGGATGCCCTCTTCCTCTTCTCCGACGTGGACGGCCTTTATGACAAGAACCCGGCGGAGCCCGATGCCAAGTTCGTCGAGGAGGTGCGCACCGGCAAGGACCTCAAGGCGGTTGTTGCTGGTGACGGCGGCAAGGTCGGCACCGGTGGCATGGCCACGAAGGTCTCTGCTGCGCGCTTGGCCACCCGCGGCGGCATTCCCGTGCTGCTGACCTCGGCGGATAACATCGGACAGGCGCTTGACGACGCCTCCGTAGGCACCGTCTTCCACACCCGTGAGGAGCGCCGCCTGTCTGCGTGGAAGTTCTGGGCGCTCTACTGCGCGGATACCGGCGGCTCGCTGCGCCTCGACGAGGGCGCCATGGAAGCCGTGGTCCGCGGCGGAAACTCCCTGTTGGCCGTGGGCATCACGGATATCAAGGGTGAGTTCAGCGCCGGTGAGATCGTGGACATTATGGGCCCCAAGGGCCAGGTCATTGGCCGCGGTGAGGTGGGCTATGACTCCGCCACGCTGCGCAACCTGCTGGGCAAGCACACCGAGGAGCTGCCGGAGGACATGCGCCGCCCGGTTGTTCACGCCGACTACCTGTCCAATTTCGCGTCCCGAATTTAATGCGCTATTTCATGGGCCCCGATGTGTGGGCAGCGACCGTGGCAGATATCGACGCAGCCGGGCACGAGCGCGTGGAGAGCTTGGCGGAAGCCGAGGTCTTTGTGAACACCGCCTCGGACCCGGCGCAGACCCCGGAGATTCCGGAGAATATCCAGTGGGTGCAATACTGCTTCACCGGGGTGAACCGCCATATCGAGGCCGGGCTCATCCGGCCGGATGGCCTGCCGTGGTGCAACTCCGCCGGCGCTTTTGCCAAGCCCGTGGCGGAATCCGCGCTGGGGCTCATGCTCTCCCAGGCGCACCACCACAAGGCTTTCGCGCTGGCGAAGTCCTGGTCGGTGGCGCGTGAGCTCGATGAATCCCAGGCCTGGCTCTATGACCAACAGGGGCCTACGCGCGTGCTCATCGTGGGCGCGGGAGGAATCGGCACGCAGCTCATGGCCTATCTCCGGCCCTTTGGCGTGCACATCACCGCGGTGAACCGCTCGGGCCGCCCAGTGGACGGCGCGGACGTAACACTCCCTATCGAGCGCGTCGACGAAGCATGGGGCGAGGCGGATTTCGTGGTGAGCATTCTGCCGGCGACAGAAGCGACGGAAGCTCTCTTTGATGCTGCGGTGTTCCGCGCCATGAAGCGCTCGGCGGTGTTTATCAACGTCGGCCGCGGCAGCACCGTAGTCACTGATGATCTCGTGGATGCACTGCGCACGGGCGAGATCGCGGGAGCGGGCCTCGAGGTCATGGATCCGGAGCCGCTTCCGGATGGCCACCCGCTCTATGAGCTTCCCAACGCTACGCTGACCCCGCACATGGCGGCATCGGATCACGTGGCCCAGTACCACTTGGGTGCTATCTTCAATGCCAACGCCGCCGCATGGGAGCGCGGCGAGGATATGCCCACGCGCGTCGATCCGGACGCCGGTTATTAGTTAAGGAGGATGTGCATGAAGTACGCCATCGAACCACACCCCTGGGAGGAAACCATCGAGGTGCTCGATGCCGCGGGCTTTGAGCGCGCCCCGCTTGATGAGGCCACCTTCCTCATCTACACCGGCAACGGCACTGACTTCCCGGACCCGCTGCCGGAGAGCATTGGCTTCGTGCAGATTCCTTCGGCGGGCGTGGATCACGTCTTGGATGCCATGAAGGCGACCACCGTGCCGTGGTCGAACGCGGCCGGGGTATATGACAACACGGTGGCTGAATCCACCATCGCGTTGCTCCTGGCGCAGCTGCATGCGCACCGCCGCGTCAACGGCACGTTCGATTCCTATGCGGACATGGAGGCCCACACCTCCTACCTCTACGACGATAAGACGGTGGCCATTATTGGTGCCGGTGGCATTGGCAAGCGTCTGATTAGCATGCTGTCTGGTTTCGGGCCGCGCATCATTGCGGTCAACCGCTCCGGCAACCCGGTTGAGGGCGCTGAGGAAACTTACCCGATTTCCCAGGTGGACAAGGTTTGGCCGAAGGCTGATTACTTCGTCCTTATCGCTCCGCTGACCCCGGAGACCCGCCACATGGTGGATGCGGAGGCTTTCCAACAGATGCCGGAGCATGCAGTGGTGGTTAACGTGGGCCGCGGCCCACTCATCAACACCGAGGACCTCCTCGCAGCACTCGAGTCGGGCGAGATCGCGGGTGCCGCGCTCGACGTCACCGACCCAGAGCCGCTGCCGGAGGATCACCCGCTGTGGCGGGATCAGCGCGTGGTTATCACCCCGCACATTGCCAATACGCAGCGCTCCGTGCGCGAGAAGATTGGCGCGCACACCATCAAGGTGGCCAAGGCTTTCGCGGCGGGGGAGGAGCTGCCCACTCTGGTTGACCCGAAGGCAGGTTATTAATGGAGAACCCCGATATCCGCGTTGGTGATGCGGAGCGTTCTGAGGCTCTAGAGCAGTTGAGCCAGCACTTCGTCAACGGAGCGTTGGGCCCCGATGAATTCGAGCAGCGCACCGGCGAGGCTGCCGCGGCGCGCACGCGCGGAGACGTCGAAAAGCTCTTTGCGGACCTGCCGGAGCTTTCCACCCCACGTGCTACAGCACCCGCTACCCGCCACGAGGCGGAGCTGGAGGATATGCTATCCCGCGGACGCAAGGTGCAGATAGCGGATTCCGTCATCTGGTCGGTGGCGATGATCGCGCTCTTCCTAGGCCTCTTCGTCTTTGACTGGAGCTATTTCTGGATCTCGCCCGTCATCGCGTTCTTCGCTTCCTGGGCTGCACGCGGGGTGCTGAAGTTCAGCGAGTCGGATGAAGAGCTCTTCGATGAGCTGTCCGAAGGGGAAAAGAAAAAGCGCGCTGAACGCCTGCGTGCCGCCGCTGAGCGCCGCCGCGAGCTCGAGGCCTAACTAAGGGCCGATCCGCGCCCATAGCGGCACAGAATCCCTGACAAGCGGGCAGACCTTCCGTACGCTGGTATGGCATGAGCAACACCGAACGTGAAGAAGTTCTGTCCAAAGCCCGCGCCGCCAAGGCGGTGGCGCCGCAGTTCGCGCAGCTGCCCACCCCGCGCAAGAATGAAATCCTGAACCGCGCCGCCGAGAACCTCATCGCGCACACCGAGGACATCCTCGCTGCTAACCAGCTCGATATCGAGGCCGGCCGCGCTAATGGCATGTCCGAGTCCCTCGTCGACCGCCTGTCGCTGGACGCCGCCCGCATCGAGGGCATTGCCGGCGGCCTGCGCCAGGTAGCCTCCCTCCAGGACCCGGTAGGGGAGATCCTGCAGGGGCGCACCATGGATAACGGCATCCAGATGAAGCAGGTTCGTGTGCCGCTCGGCGTGATGGGCATGGTCTATGAGGCCCGCCCGAACGTCACCGTCGATGCCTTCGGCCTGGCCCTCAAGTCCGGCAACGTGCCGCTGCTGCGCGGCTCCAAGTCCGCGAAGAACTCCAACGCTAAGCTCGTGGAGCTCCTCCAGGACACCCTCGTGGAGTTCGATTTGCCGCGCGAAGGCGTGCAGCTTTTGCCCTGTGAGACCCACGATTCTGTGCAGGACCTCATCACCGCCCGCGGACTGGTGGACCTGGTCATCCCGCGCGGCGGCGCGCGCCTCATCAATGCCGTGGTGGAAAACGCTACCGTCCCCGCCATCGAGACGGGTACCGGCAATTGCCACTTCTACGTCGATGCCTCCGCTGACCTGGACAAGGCTACCGATATGGTGATCAACGGCAAGACCCGCCGCACCTCGGTGTGCAATGCTACGGAAGGCGTGCTGATCGACGCCGCGCTTGACGACGCCGCAAAGCTCCGCATCATCACCTCCCTCCAGGAGGCAGGCGTCACCATCCACGGCGATGTGAAGGAGCTCGAAGCCTTCGGCGTTAAGGACGCCGTGGAGGCCACCGACGAAGAGTGGCGCGAAGAATTCCTCTCCATGGATATCTGCGCCAAGGTGGTCGATGGCGTCAACGGCGCCATCGCGCACATTGCTGAGTACACCACCGGCCACACTGAGGCCATCGCCGCCCAGGACGCTGACGTGCTGCTGACCTTCGCCAACGAGGTGGATGCTGCGGCCGTCATGCTCAACGCCTCCACCGCGTTTACTGACGGTGAGGTCTACGGCATGGGCGCGGAAATCGGCATCTCCACTCAGAAGTTGCACGCGCGCGGCCCGATGGCTCTGCCGGAGCTGACGTCTACCAAGTGGGTGCTGCAGGGCACCGGCCAGACGCGCCCCTAGAGGCAGCTCGAAAGCTACTCGAAAGGAATTTTTCGAGCCTGACCTGCGCAAAACATCCTACTCGAAAACTTTTCGAGTAGATTGTTCGCCTTGCGTGGGGTTCGTGCTGCGCGGCGTGACAGGACTGGGTACTCTAACCCGACTTAGGGCATAGGTGGGTGAGCAACGTCATTCTTAACACTGCTACCTGGTGTTGTTTGACGGTGAGGGGGGTGTTCCGCACTAAAATGGCTTAAGTCCGGAAGGCGTCCCCTGCAAAAGGCATCTGGCAAAGGGCATCTTTGGGTCTAAAAACGCCATCTGCAATGAGTAAATGGCGTTTTCAGCCGTGAAAACGCCTTATGACTGATGCCTTTTGTCAGATGCTTCCAGCATGTCGATGGAGGGACGCAGGCGTTGCGCATTGCGAGGGAGCGAAGAGGTAATCCGTTTGGGAAGAGACGTGCAGTGCTCTACGGAAACGGTCATTGTGGCTTGACTTAGGTCTTGGGTGGGTGAGCAACGTGACTCTTGATACTGCTGCCTGGTGGTTTTCGGCGGTGGGGTGGGATTGTTCCGCACTACATTGGCCTAAATCAGGTGACGTCTACTAGGTGGGTGCTGCATGGCACCGGCCAGACGCGCCCCTAGAGGCGGCTCGAAAGCTACTCGAAAGGAATTTTTCGAG
>NZ_KV818312.1:24259-42417 GCF_001814885.1 Corynebacterium sp. HMSC068G04
TCGAAAACTTTTCGAGTAGATTGTTCGCCTTGTGTGGGGTTCGTGCTGCGCGGCGGGACAGGACTGGGTACTCTAAAGCGCGGTAATAACAAAGAACTGATTGGTGCCTTCCTCTCATGCTGTCCCGCATTGCTTCCTCCGTCGCCGCCGCCGTCGTGGCCGCGGCCGCCCTCATCGTCCCGAACACCGTATCTGCACCCGCCGCGCATGCCGACGAACAGTGCCCCGCCGTGGTCGTCGTCGCCGCGCGCGGCTCCGGCCAGAACGGCCAGATCTATCCCACGCAGTACTCCAACCAGGGTGGCCGAGCCTCCAATGGGTGGGAAGGCGAATCCATCCGCGCCATGCTGCACGGCGCTGAAGCGCGCTATCAGGCAACACACGGTGGCAACTCGCTGATGAAGGATGTCTACGTGCTGGGGCTGGAGCCGCAATACTACCCGGCGACGTACCCGGAGTATTCCGTGCCGAACGAGTCGCTTCCCACCACCGCGGCCGACTTGGTGCGCCTAGCCGCACAGTACGCCAACCCGGTCATCAACACCGCGGTCTCCGCCATCAACCAGTTCATGTACTCCGTACAGACCGGCAAGCGCGGCGTGACCAGCGCCATCAACAACTATGAGGCCGCTACCGGCTGCCACCCGCAGTACATCCTGTCCGGCTACTCCCAAGGTGCTATGGTCCTGTCCAACCACGAGCTGGAGCTAGCCCACCGCGGCCAGCTCGCCGGTGTCGTGACCTTTGGCAACCCGCTGACCCGCGCCGGGGATCCGGCCGTTGTCGGTGCGACCCAGGGTGCGGGCGGCCCGATGGGCCACTTCCCGCAGATGCGCGCCAACGTCAACCGTGTGGACTACTGCCTGCCCCTCGATGCCGTGTGCGATCTCTCCGCCCATACCCTCTACGCCGCTAAGCCCACTGGCGGCTCCCACGGCCAGTACTTCTTCACCTACCACGAGTGGGATAACCAGGTCTACGATTCCATCGGCCGCATGGTAGACAGCGTTCGTTTCCGCTAAACAGGAAAGGGTGAAGCCTCTTTCTCTTAGCATGTGTGCCGCGCTTGGCGCAGCAGCGTTTCTCCTGAACGTTCCTGCGGCCTCGGCGGGCGGTATCGACACCTGCCCCGACACCGCGGTGCTTGTCGCGCGCGGCTCGGACCAGAACGAGGAGCAAGGCGAATACGTGGGCCCGCAGCGCTACTCCGTGCATGCGCCAGAGTCCACGGGCTTTGAGGGACGTAACTTTGCTGCGCTGTTCCACCAGGTTGAGCAGCGCCACCCGGGCGCTATGGATGGCGTCTATGTGCTAGCGCTCGACCCGGAATCCTATCCCGCCGCCATGAACCTGCCACCCTTGGCGCAGGAGGGTGAGGACCTCGGCCCGCGTGAACTCGTGCAGCGAACCGTGGAGATCCTCCAGGAGCACCCCATCGGGGAGTTGGCATACTCGGTGACACTGGGAGCCGCCGATAGTCTGCGCACCGGTGTCCGCAACGCCCCGAAGGTGGTCGAAGACTATGAATCCACCACCGGCTGCCACCCGCGCTGGGTGGCCGCCGGCTACTCGCAGGGCGCGCTCGTCGCGACAAGCGCCCAAAGCTACCTCGCTGATACCGGGCGCCTGCATGCAGTGCTGACGTTCGGCAATCCGCTCCACCAGGTGCCGTGGGTTCAGAACCGCGCCGGGCTACCGGAGCACCGCTCCGTCGATTATTGCTTGGACGGTGACTTCGTCTGCGACTTCTCCCCGGAAGCCGCCAACCGAGCGTTAGCCACGAAGGCCAAGCGCCATGCCTCCTACTTCCTGGGGGAGCCTACCGAGCAGGACGTGCAGGTCATTGATGCTGTGGCCGGTATACTCACCAGCCATGACTAGTCCACAACGCATCGGCATCATGGGTGGCACCTTCGATCCGATCCACAACGGCCACCTCGTCGCTGCTAGCGAGGTAGCCCACCGTTTCCGCCTCGATACGGTGGTCTTTGTGCCCACCGGCCAGCCCTGGCAGAAGGCAGATAAGCAGGTCACCGCCGCCGAGCATCGCTACCTGATGACCATGGTGGCCACCGCTTCAAACCCGCGCTTTACCGTCTCCCGCGTAGACATTGACCGCGAGGGCCCCACCTACACCATCGATACGCTGCGGGACTTGCGCGAGCTTTTCCCCGATGCCGAGCTCTACTTCATTACCGGTGCGGATTCTGTCGCTTCCATCATGAGCTGGCGGAACTGGGAAGAGATGCTGGAGATGGCGCACTTCGTTGGCGTGACCCGCCCCGGCTACGAGCTACGCAAGGACATGTTGCCGGAGGGCTCCCAAGACGACATCGAGCTGATCGAGATTCCCGCCATGGCCATTTCCTCCACCGATTGCCGCGCCCGCGCCGAGCAGGGCCAGCCGGTGTGGTACCTGGTGCCGGATGGGGTGGTGCAATACATCGCCAAGAATCACCTCTACAGCCCGCACCCGGAAAAACCGCTGTAGTATCCGCGCAGAGGCGGGGGGAATTCGACTAGGAAAATGCGCCTTGTCGTGTAAGACTAGAGTTCTTAAGAGAAAAGTACTTGTGTAGGGATTGTCATGTCGATTACTGATGAAGCACGCCAGATGGCGGAAACCGCCGCCTTGGCTGCGGATGAAAAGCTGGCCACCAACATTGCCGCTATTGACGTTTCCGACGTGCTGGCGATTACCGAGGTCTTCGTCTTGGCCTCCGCCGATACCGAGCGCCAAGTGGCGTCCATCGTCGAGGAAGTCGAGGACGAGCTGACCAAGCAGGGCTTTGAGCCCAAGCGCCGCGAAGGCAATCGTGAGAACCGGTGGGTCTTGCTCGATTACGGCCCCATCGTGGTCCACGTCCAGCGCAACGATCAGCGCGAGTTTTACGGCCTGGATCGCCTCTACCACGACTGCCCGCTTCTCGACATCCCCGGTCTGGACACCCCGGAACGCCCCGGCGAGTGGTCTGATGAAGTCAACCCGCGCGACGTGGACTCGATCGATGAGATTCCCCTGGCCCAGCCAGAGCCGGAAGATGACGAATTATGACCCGCCGTCTCCTCCTCATCCGCCACGGGCAAACCACCTACAACGCCACCGGACGGATGCAGGGGCACCTGGACACCGAGCTGTCGGACGTAGGGTACTCCCAAGCGCGCGCTGCCGCTGACCTGCTCGAGGATAAAGGCATCACCGCGGTTGTCGCCTCGGACCTCATCCGTGCCCGCGAAACCGCTGAGATCATCGCCCGTCACTTGGGGCTTGCGGTAACCGTCGATAAGCGCCTGCGTGAAACCCACCTCGGTGAGTGGCAGGGGATGACCTCCGCCGAGGTGGATGAGCAGTACCCCGGGGCGCGTGCGCTGTGGCGCCACGACCCCACCTGGGCGCCGCCGCAGGGCGAAAGCCGCGTCGATGTGGCCAACCGAGCCCGCCCGGTCATTGATGAGCTCATGCAGGAGCACTTCGACTGGGATGAAGGCGCGGTGCTTGTCGTCGCGCACGGCGGCGCCATTTCCGCGCTGACCTGCCACCTATTGGGCCTTGAGCACCACCAGTACGGGATTCTCTCCGGTTTGAAGAACACTCACTGGTCGCAGCTGACCGCGCGGCCTGAGTTCGACGCCGCTCGTCCGCTCTCCCCGCTGGAATTCACCCCGGAGAACGTCAGCCGCGCCCAGTGGTACTTCGACGGCTGGAACATGGGCGGCGCCGTTGTTGGTGGCGCCGGGGCGGACGTCTAGTGATTCGCGTCGTCACCGATTCCGCCGCGGGGTTGCCGGCGGATATCGTCGAGGAGCTCGACATCTGCGTCGTGGACCTGCACGTCATGGAAAGCCACGGCAAGGATGGCGCGGAGCTGTCCACCTCGGGTCTGACTGCCCTCGAATTGGCCGCTTTATACGGCCGTCAGATGGAGCGCTCCGGCGATGACGGGGTGCTAGCCATCCACCTGTCGAAGGAACTGTCCTCGACGTGGTCGGCGGCGGTGACTGCCTCCGGCGTTTTCCCCGACACCGTGCGCGTCATCGATTCCGGCACCGCGGGCATGGTCATGGGTGCCGCTGCCATGGCCGCAGCGAAGCTTGCCCAGGAAGGCGCCTCACTCGACGAGTGCTATGCCGCCGCCATCAACACCCTCGAGCGCGGGCACACCTTGGTCTATCTCAGCTCGACGGAGGAGCTGCGCCGTTCTGGGCGCATGTCCGCGGCCACGGCGATGCTGTCGACCGCGCTGCTAGCCACCAAGCCAATCATGGCGATTGAGGGCGGCAAGCTGGAGATGGTGGGCAAGACCCGCACCCAAACCAAGGCCTTTACCAAGCTCGTGGATCTGGTGGCCTCCCGCGCGGAGGGCAAGCCGGCGTTCATCGTGGTCCAGTACAACGAAGACAAGGTCTCGGCCCGCCGGCTGGAGGACCTGCTGCGCTTGGCGTTGCCGGATTCATCCTTCATGCTGGTGCCGCTTACCGACGTCCTCGCGGTCCACGTCGGCCCCGGAGCCATCGGCGTCTCCGCGGTCTTTAGCTGACGGCGGAGCCGAGCTAAAGACGTTGTTGATGTCTTCAACAAGTTATCCACAGGCTGCGGCTTAAGCCCTCGACGGGGGTGTGGGCGCTGCGTAGCGTCGCGGGCATGAACGCCATTGCTGATCGTCTCCGCGACCTCACCCGCCCCACCGGGGAAGAAGAACTGCTCAACGTCGACTTTCCGCGCGTGCGCGTGCCACCCTGGCTGGCGCTTGTCGTAGCAGGTTTAGCCGGCGTCGCGCTCCTCGCCTGGCTGGGGCTGAGCCGCAGCGCGGAGAACCCTTATGAGGTGGCCGCGCCGAGCAGCGAGGTGGCGGCCGACATCGTGGTCTCCGTCGTGGGCGACGTCGAGCAGCCGGGCCTGGTGACCTTGGCACCGGGCGCGCGCATCAACGACGCCCTTGAGGTGGCACGCCCGCGCGTGCCCACCGACAACCTCAACCTGGCGCAGAAGCTTAACGACGGCGAACAGATCACCGTCGGCGCTCCTCCCGCTGCCCTAGGCGCTGCGGCCGAAGACACTATCTCCCTCAACTCCGCCACCGTGGAGGAGCTCACTGAGCTTCCCGGGGTCGGGCCGGCCACGGCTGCGGCGATCATCGCGCACCGCGAGGAAGTCGGGAGCTTTACCACCGTGGAGCAACTCATGGACGTCTCCGGCATCGGACCGGCGAAGTTCGCGAAGCTCAAGGACAAGGTTCGGCCGTGAGGGAACTGCGGCTCGTACCCGCCGCGGTGGTCGCATGGTTGGCCACGCTCGCAGTACTTTTCGGCTACCCCTGGCTGCTGGGTGGGCTCGTGCTCTTCGCTTTAGCGCGCGGGCAGTGGCGTGGCCAGGGCATCTTGTGCGCGGCAAGTGGGGCCATCTTTGCCACCCTTGCGCATGTGCGCTCGGTGCGCGCGGCGGGCTTTCATTTTGGTTCGGAGGTGACGGGAAAACTTGCCGCCGACCCCACCCAGACCGCCTCCGGGTGGATGGTGCGCTTGCGCGTGCCCGGCTACCCGGCGCAGCTGCCGGTCTTCCTCAAGGAAAAACCGGAGGCCTTCAGCGGCTCCCTTGTCACGGTGCACGGTCACCCCGGTCCGTCTGACCGGGTAGGGGTAGGGCAGACCGTCTTCAGCGGCGAACTCACCGCGCACGCCCATAGCTGGACCGCCGCGGTGGCGGAGAACTTCCGCGCCGTGTGCGATAACGGCCTTATTCCCGGCATGGTGCTGGGCGATACCAGCCTGCAAAGTCCCGAGGACAAGCAGCTTTACATCGACACCGGGCTGTCGCATCTGAGTGCTGTGTCCGGCTCTAACGTCGCCATCGTGTGCACCGCGGCCGCGTTGGTGGTGCCGGGGCCGCGGGCGAGGGTGGGGGCGTCGGCAAGCGCGTTGGCGTTATTCGTGGCGCTGGTGGGGTGGGAGCCCTCCGTCCAGCGCGCCACCGTCGCTGGGCTGGCCGGTTTGGTGGCGGTGCTCCACTCCTCGAAGATGGAACCGCTCCATGCGCTCTCCCTCGGCGTGCTGTTCCTGCTCGCGGCGGACAGCGACCTAGCGGTCAGCTTTGGGTTCGCGCTCTCCGTGGCGGCGACCGCCGGCATCGTGGCGCTGACCCCGCTGCTGTTGCGCGTGCTGGGCACAGGTATTGTCGCCCGCGCCTTCGCCGTGGCCATCGCCGCGGATATCGTGACCATGCCGCTCATCGCGCTGATGTCCGGGCGGGTCTCGGTGGTCTCTGTCATCGCCAACGTGTTGGTGGCTCCGGTCGTGCCGGTCATCACCGTCGTGGGGCTTATCGCCGCCGCCCTGGCGCAGGTGGGGCTGGGCAGGCCGCTTGTGATCCTCATTGAGCCCTTGGCGGATTGGATCCACTTCGTCGCCTCCTCGATGCCCGTGACCACCGTGGCCGCCGGCCCTATCGCGGTGCTGCTGCTCGGCGGGTGGATCATCGCGGCGTTGCTAAGATGACAGGCATGTCTTCAGCCCCCGTGCACCTCATCCTCGGCGATGACGAATTCCTGGCCGAGCGCGCCCGCCTGAGTATCCAACACGGCGAGGTAACCAAGCTCAAGGCCTCCGAGGTCAGCGAGGGCGAAATCCTGGAAGCGACCAGCCCCTCCCTGTTTGGGGAGGACCGCGTCATCGTCATCAGTGATGTGGAGCGGGCCGGCAAGGAGGTCACGACGATCCTCCTCGACGCCTGCGCCAACCCGATGCCCGGCATCACGCTCATTTTGATCTACTCGGTGACGGCGAAGACGCTGAAGAAAAAGAAGAAGCCGCCGGAGCTCATCGCGGCGCTGCGCAAGACGGCCGAGGTGCACGAGGTCTTTTCCCTCTACCCGAACGAGCTCGCGCAGTGGGCCACCCGCGAGTTCGCCTCGCACGGGGTGCGACCGACCCCGGATGTGGTGCAGGCGCTTCTCGACGGCGTCGGCTCCGACCTCCGTGAACTCGCCTCCGCCATCTCGCAATTGGTCTTCGACACAGGTGGCAAGGTAACCCGCGAGGCGGTGCACGCGTATTACGTGGGCGTGGCTGAGGTGGCCAATTGGGATATCGCGGATGCTGCTGTGGCTGGCCGCGTGGAGGCGGCGGTCTCCACGTGCCGTCGGGCGCTGCAGTTAGGGGCGAGCCCCGTGGCCATCGCCTCGGCGCTGGCTAACAAGGTGGGCAATATCGCGCGGCTCTACTCCGCGCGCGGGGATCAGTACTCGCTGGCTTCCCAGACCGGCATGGCGCCCTACGCGGTAAAACTCACCCAACCGGTGGCGCGGCGCTGGTCGGGGGAGAATATCACCAAGGCTGTGATCCTCATGGCGGAGCTGGATGCCGCGGTCAAGGGCCAGGGCGGGGACGAGGACTTCGCCCTCGAGGCGGCCGTTAAACGGGTGGCGGAGCTGGCGCGCTAGACTAACCCTCCATGGATGACATCCAGAACTTTGCTACCAAGCTTTTTGACTTTGCCCGCAACGGCGATGCCACGCTGCTCGAGTACATCAAGCAGGGCGTCAACGTGGACATGGTAAACCAGGACGGGCAGTCCTTCATCATGCTTGCCGCCTACCACGGTCATGCGGAGCTGGTGCGCCAGCTCGCCGCGGCGGGAGCCGACGTCAACCTCCTTAACGATCGCGGACAGTCTCCGCTGGCCGGAGCGATTTTTAAGAAAGAAGACGCGGTGATCGACGCCCTCCTCGACGCCGGCGCCGACCCCTCCGCCGGCCAGCCCAACGCCCTCGACTCGGCCCGCATGTTCGGCCGCGAGGACCTCCTCGAGCGCCTGTCATGAGCTGGTCCGCGTTTGCGGCCATCCTCCTGATGAATCTCGTCGGTGCGGCAGCGCCCGGCCCGGACATCGTCCTGGTCACGCGCTATGCCACGCGCTCGCGCCGCCACGCCATTGCGGCGGCGACGGGCATCCAGGTCGGCGTGCTGTTCTGGTGCACGCTGACCGTGTTCGGTGCGGCCGCCCTGCTCACCGCCTTCCCCGGCGTCCTCTCGCTGATTCAGGTGATCGGTGGCTGTTTCCTGGTGTTTATGGGCGTGCTCTCCATTCGCTCCGGGCTGGAGCTGCGCAAGCAGCCGCCCGTTGATGAGGAGGAAGCCGCCGCCCGCTTGGGCTCGGTGAGCAAGGTTTTCCGCACGGGTTTGGCCACCAACCTGTCTAACCCAAAGATCGTGCTTTTCCTCGCCGCTATGGTCGCCCCGCTTCTGCCGCCGCACCCGCCGGTGTGGGTATCAGTGGCGCTGGTGCTGAGCTTGTCGTTGTCGAGCTACCTGCTCTTCGTGGTCCTCTCGACGGTCATTTCCACCCGCGCGATTCGCCGACGACTCTTGGCCGCGGGCCCGTGGATCGACATCGGCTCCGGAGCCTTCTTCGTGGTGGCTGGCTGCGCTCTGGTGTGGGCCGGCATCCAGGCCGCCTAGGCCTGCTCGAGTAGCTCCGCGAGCCACTGCGACCACGCCGCGACCGTGGCGGATCGGCGGCGCACAGTCGTCTCGCCCAGGCCCAGGTGGGCCGCGCGCATGAAGACCAGTGCTTCTTCTTTATTCACCGCTCGGCGGGTAGCCACGACGTGCTGTACCATGTCCCGGAACACCGGGCGGGAGGCCAGGGCCTCGACGAGGGTGAGATTGCGTTCATCGCGCGTGCCGCTGAGCTTGGCCAGACCTAGGTAGCGGGCGGCGTTGCTGTAATAATCAGCCTGGCGCGGGGTAAAACCAAATTCCTCGGGCATCGCCGCCTTATCCACAGGGTTCTCCAGCAAGCTGATGACCCTTGCAAAGGAGTCCGCCTGCGGAAAGGGAACGCGCGTGCCCTCGACCTGCGTGCGCGCCAGCACCGCGCGCACCGTCGCGTCGGTCACGCCAGACTCGCCCAAAACATAGCGCGCCGCGCTTACGAGCTCGATGCTGCGGAAGTCCTCCGGCTGTCTAAACGCGTAGCGGTAGAAATGGAAAATGCCGTTGGAGTAGACCAGGTACACCGGCACCACCTCTTTATCCAGAGCCAGCGAGAAGCGGCGGAAAGGGAAATAAAGCTGGCGGATGTTGAAGTCGGGGGAGAGGTGGTTCTTCGCCTCCACGAGCACGAGGTGTTCGGCGGATTCGAAGCCGGCATCGATCTCCATCTGGGCGCGGTCCACCACCACGTCGCGCCCGCCGATACGCATGGGCAGCGTGAGCGTCGACATGCGCCCGCTGACCGTCGGCACCAGCTTACCGCCCAGGAAATCTTCGAGCATGCCGCTTAAGCTCGCCGCGGTCAGTGCCGCTGCCTCCGAGGTCAGGTTCTCGAAGTCAATGGACTGGATGTGGCTCGGAACTGGCATCGACTTCAGCGGCCCGGCCTGCTCCGGGAAAGGCTGGTACAGGTCAAAGCGGCCAATCAGGTAGGCATCGCGGCGAATCGGCAGCATGGACAAACCGTGCTTTCGAAACACCTCGGGGCGCGCCGCCGAAAAGTCATGCTTGGCCATTAACCGCGGCTCGCGGCCCGATAGCTCCTTCAGCTTCGCGGCGGGCAATACCACAAAGCCCTGGTCCGCGATGTCGGCGGCGATGTGGGGGTAGACGAGGTCCCAGGCGGCGTCGTTAAGCATAATTGCGCACGAGCACCTCATCGACCTTTCCGCGCTTCGAGGCCACGGAATTCACCGCGCGCGTGGCCCCCACGATGTCGATGTGGTAGTCCGCGTACAGCTCCTTGATGAAGTCCGTCGCGGAATTCGACAGCAGGAACTTCACCCCGCGGGCGTTGAGGTCGTCGCAGGTTTCCTTCAGCCGAATCTGGTCCGCGCGGCCAAAACCACCCGATTGGTAGCCGGTGAAATTGCTCGTGGGGTTGACCGGATCGTAGGGCGGGTCGAAGTAAACGAAATCCCCCTCGTTGGCCTCCACCGCGGCGTAGTCGCCGTTATAAAACGTCACGTCGTGGGAGGACAGGTACTCCGAAACCGCACGCAGATTGGGCTCATCACAGATCTTCGGGTTGGCATAGCGGCCAAACGGGGCGTTGAATTGGCCGGCGTTATTCACCCGGTAAAGCCCGTTATAGCAGGTCTTATTCAAGTAAATCGTGCGGGCAGCGCGCTCGACGGGGCTCAAGTGCGCAAAACCCGGCTCGCGGTCGCGGGCGCGCATCTCGTAGAAGAAATCCGAATCATTCGGATAGCCCTTTAACAGGGCGATGAGCTCGTCCACGTTATCGCGGACCACCTCGTAGACGGTGATGAGCTCGGTGTTCAGGTCATTGACCCGGGCGCGTTCGGGCGCCAAAGAAAAAAGAACCGCTCCGCCGCCCAAGAAAGGCTCGACATAAGTATCGAAGCTCTCGGGCAGCATGGAGTGGATAATGGGTAGCAGTTGGCGCTTTCCCCCCACCCACTTCAGGAGCGGTTTCATTTAGGCCATCTTGTTGAAGGCGTTGGCCATACCGGACTTCTTGTTAGCCGCGGTGTTGCGGTGGAAGACGCCCTTAGACACGGACTTGTCCAGTGCGCGGGAGGCAACGCGCAGCTGCTTCTCGGCTGCAGCCTTGTCACCAGCGGCGACGGCCTCACGGAACTTGCGGATCTCGGTACGCACGGCGGAGCGTACGGACTTGTTGCGCTGACGAGACTTCTCGTTGGTCAGGATGCGCTTCTGCTTGGACTTGATGTTTGCCATCGTTATACCTCTTAGAGTCGTAGGAATGTGCAACCGAGGAAGGCGGACCCAAGGTCCTGACCGCCAGCGTGCCCCGGCATCCCAAAAAATCTAGCAGGGCTCGGACCGAATCCCCAAATCAGGCCCAGTGATAACGCGAGCGCAGCCGGTTGGCGATGCGCTCGAAGCGGCGTTCCGGGAAGAGCGTGCCCTGCCGGCGGCATTGTTCCTCGGAGATTTCCAACACGCGGTCCATCCGCACCCAGCACTGCCGGCCGGATTCGTCCCATTCGCCGGTGCCGATATCGAGCCATTCCTCTTTGTTCGCGTGGCCCGGGTTGGGGGAGATGAGCAGACCCAGCACGGTGGTGCGCGTGCGCGAGACAATGAGCACGGCCCGCTCGCGCGGCGGGGACTGCTTGCCATCCGAGGGTGCCCACACCCAGACAACCTCGCCGGAGTCTGCCTGCCCGTCCATGTCGGGGGTGAAGAAGACGCTGCGCGGGTGGGCGGCGGCACACTCGACGCGAATGTCGGCGGCTTTGCGCGGTTCCGTCACGGAATCATTTTGGTTCAACCCCAAGCCTTCGGTGATGCGCTCGAGACCGACGTCGACAGGCTCAGGGCCTCCGATACCGAGAATGCGTGCCAACCTAGACATGTCGTCTATTCTAAACACATGTCTACAAACTTCGCGGCCACTACGTTTACGGATCCGTCCAAGATCCGAAACTTTTGCATTATCGCCCACATCGACCACGGCAAGTCGACGCTGGCTGATCGCATCCTGCAGTTGTCGCAGGTGGTGGAGGAGCGCGACATGCGTGACCAATACCTCGACAACATGGATATCGAGCGCGAGCGCGGCATCACCATTAAGGCGCAGAACGTGCGCCTGCCCTGGATTCCTCAATCTGGTGCCATGAAGGGGGAGGAGATCGTCATGCAGATGATCGACACTCCCGGCCACGTGGACTTTACCTACGAGGTCTCCCGCGCGCTGGAGGCGTGTGAGGGAGCCATCCTGCTTGTTGACGCCGCCCAGGGCATCGAAGCCCAGACCCTGGCCAACCTCTACCTGGCCATGGAAAATGACCTGGAGATCATCCCGGTCCTGAACAAGATCGACCTGCCCGCGGCCGACCCGGAGAAGTACGCCCTGGAGATTGCCCACATCATCGGCTGCGAGCCGGAGGAGGTGTTGCGCGTGTCCGGTAAGACCGGCGAAGGTGTGCCGGAGCTGCTGGATAAGGTGGCGGAGCTTATCCCGGCACCGACGTCCGAGTTCGGCGAGGATGCCCCGGCCCGTGCCATGGTCTTCGACTCCGTCTATGACACTTACCGCGGCGTGGTGACCTATATCCGCATGATGGATGGCAAACTGACCCCGCGCCAGAAGGTCACCATGATGGCCACGGGTACCAACCATGAGCTGCTCGAGGTGGGCATCGTCAGCCCCACCATGCAGAAGTGTAAGGGGCTGGGCCCGGGTGAGGTGGGCTACCTCATTACGGGCGTGAAGAACGTGCGTGAGACCAAGGTGGGTGACACGATTACGTGGGCGTCGAATGGCGCGAGCGAGCCCCTTAAGGGCTATGCCGACCCGAACCCCATGGTCTACTCCGGCCTGTTCCCCATCTCCCAGGCGGACTTCCCGGACTTGCGCGATGCGCTGGAGAAACTGCAGCTTAACGACGCCTCCCTCACCTTCGAACCCGAGACCTCCGTCGCCCTCGGTTTCGGCTTCCGCTGTGGCTTCCTGGGCCTGCTGCACATGGAAATCACGCGCGACCGTCTGGAGCGCGAGTTTGGCCTCGACCTGATTTCCACAGCACCGTCGGTGACCTACCGCGTGGTGGCGGAGGATGGCGAGGAGTCCATGGTGCACAATCCGTCGGACTGGCCCAGTGGCAAGCTGCGTGAGGTCTACGAGCCGATCGTGAAGATGACCATCATCGTGCCGGAAGAGTTCGTCGGTTCGACGATGGAGCTGTGTCAGTCCAAGCGTGGCCAGATGGGCGGCATGGACTACCTCTCTGAGGACCGCGTGGAGCTGCGCTACACCATGCCGCTGGGCGAAATCATCTTCGACTTCTTCGACATGCTGAAGTCCCGCACCAAGGGCTATGCTTCCCTCAACTATGAGGAGGCTGGCGAGCAGCTGGCGGACTTGGTGAAGGTAGATATCCTGCTCAACGGTGATCCGGTGGATGCCTTCTCCGCGATTGTGCACCGCGATTCCGCGCAGTGGTACGGCAATAAGATGACGAAGAAGCTCAAGGAGCTCATTCCACGCCAGCAGTTCGAGGTTCCCGTCCAGGCGGCGATTGGCTCGAAGATCATCGCGCGTGAAAACATCCGCGCGATGCGCAAGGACGTGCTGGCCAAGTGCTACGGCGGCGATATCTCCCGTAAGCGCAAGCTGCTGGAGAAGCAGAAGGCCGGTAAGAAGCGCATGAAGTCCATCGGCTCCGTTTCGGTGCCGCAGGAGGCCTTCGTGGCAGCACTGTCCACGGATAGCGAGTAAGAGAAACTAAGCTTCACTGGGAGGCTCTTTTGGCTTTGATAAAGGTGCTTCATTGGCATTGGTTAATTGAAGCACCGTATCGTCTTGACGAATAGGTGCTGAGGCATCGTGCGTTGAAACAATGACCGTTTTTTCGCGTGCAAGATCTTCAATAATTCCCCACACCAATGCCCGTGAATTCTTGTCTAAGCTACTGGTTGGCTCATCGAGGACCACAATTGACCCAGGCTTAGCGATCAATGCTCGTGCCAAGGCGATTCTTTGTTTTTCCCCACCGGATGCCCCACCGTCTTCACCCGCTACATCGGAGTTCTTCTTGCAGCCCGTTGAAGAAAACTCGTGTAGTCCTATTGCTGTGAGTAACTCGTCAGCTTTGCACACGGCTATTGATCTGCCAAAAACAACGTTGTCTATGGCGTTGGCGTTTAACAGGCTTGCGCTTTGAGACGCATACGTTGAATTTTCCCTTATCTCACGAGATTCTTGTTGCAAGGGTAATGAATATTCATTTAGATTTAGGAACCCTTCCAAAACCGTCGTTTTCCCTGAGCCGCTTGGGCCAAGAACCCAGATTGGTCTTTGCTCATGTCGCTGGTGTGCCGAAGCTGCCATGTCAGACAAACGCAGTATTTGTTCATTCCACAAATCCACGTTTTGGCTTGTTGCGGAGACGATCCCCGTTGGGCGAATCTTTTCGCTTGCTTCACTCGCATGGGAAACTGAAACAGCGAGTGTGGACACTCCAAATCCGACGGATTGAAGAGGCGTAATGGCTGCAATGGCGATTCCTGTAGACGAGATAATTGATCCGATTGCCTGCGCATCTCCATTACTTGTTCGAAGGATAATGGCTATAATGAGAACACAAATCGTTATTGCTAAAACGATTCCTTGGGCAACATACAGCCGCCGCGTCATGGTATAGGAATAGACTCCAGCGCGTTCTACAGTACTTCGATCCTTTCTATAGCGAGATTCCAAAAATGCTTGGGTAGAAAACACTGTCGCTTCTTTCCAGAGGGACAAAGAATTCCCTAGGACGCCGAAACTGCGCATGCTCTCTTTGAAAAACTTTGTCTGGGCGTTCTGGTGGCTTTGGATTAGCCGGTAGCTGACCGCACAATAGGTCACAATGGCTGCTGTGAGGATTATTCCTTCTAACCAAGTGCTGGCAATAACGACTAGGAAAATGCCGGAGGTTAAAGAAATGGTTGCCGGCAATATAGACAGGTAGATGCTGGATAATGTGTCACGATATGCGGAGGCCTCGCTATCAATGGCAAATGAGATCTCTCCATTATCAGCATGCGATCGTGCGCTAGGGCTGGCATCGATGCTATCGGTGAGAGACCTGGCCATTCGCTCGGACTGCAGCTTTTGCTCAATCGTTCCATACGTTGGAAATAATATGTATCTTGAGGATGTTCCTAAAAACCAAATCAGAGAATAGAGTATAGAAAGCTGTAGGCCAATTGTAATGAAGTCCTCCCTGTTTGAACTATTAAGGAGAGAGCTGACTCCACCACCGAGAACATACGGGGCAATAACTGTAGAAATTGACGAGATTACAATGGAGACGAGGACTAAAAAGTTGTTCCAAGGCGATAGTTTCCAAGATTGTGTAATGACTTGTCGTATAAGTTGCATTCGGGATCCATTTTTAAATGACTCGTGATTATCGTGATGTCAGATGAATTTATCCGAAGGGGACCGGCCCGGGTCTGAATTCGTTTCCAAGGTAGGTGCTTAGAGTTTTTAATGCACCAGGTCTATCGTCCTGCAGTCCCGAGGGCCAGTCGTTGCTTAGAAGCCGGGCTATGTACCAAGGCGAACCGTCATAGGAAAGACTATCTACTAGCATTAGTGGCGGGTTTGTTGTATTCGCTAGCAGCTCTAAAGCGTTATTAGGTGTTCGTCGTAGCTGTGAAGGAATTGTAATCCGCAGTGCGGTTGAATTACTCCATTCTTCGGATGTATTTGGTTTATTTGCCTTGAGATACTCGTCTTGTATGCAGTCCATTAATGGGCGTCCCGTCAATCGTCTAAACAAGTTGTCTTGCATAGATAGAATTGCTTGGCGGCATTCTCTCAGCGCCTTCTCTGCAGTACTTTGAAGATGGAATCCCGAAGCAGCGCCGGCAGAGTACTGAGTGCTTTTCGCAGGTGAGCTAAATAATGCTAGGCAAACGTATACGCCTTCAAATATTGATATTTCGTAAATCCGCCAGGTTTCTGAAGGGTGATCATTTTCAGCTGGATTGTTCATGGATAGTTCTACTCCATGGGTTGAGAATCTCCAGTGGGCAATTAACGATTGTCTTTCGATAAATTCGAGACATGCAGATTCAATGGCCTTTTCAAGGCTGCGATGTATTGCTGTTCCGGATGAATCTGTTACATTCTGTGCTTGCTCTGAAACCATCAATTTATCATCGTTGAAAGCGTTCGAAAGACTGTAGATTTTCGCGTGATCGCTTGGCCCCCGTTTCTGCCAGAATCGTTCGAGTGCTTCTGCCGTAGCGCGTAGCTCGCTCTGTGGCTCCCCGAATCCGATTCCTGATGCTAGATTTGTGACGTCTGCAATAGCGATGGATTCGTCCGAGAGAGGTGAATACCGGAATTGTAGGCTTTTCATGAGTCTTCCTTAGCGAGGAGTTGGAGTTGCTCAATCCAGATATCATCAGGATTTAATCCCCATAGGTTTGCTATAGAAAGTTCGTCAAAATACCCATATGGTCTGGTAGAGAAGTTCATAGAACCAGCGTTCCTGGTTACTTCTTGGATCATTTCTCCAATCTCAATGAGTGAGAACTTGTAACCGCGAAGTCGATATTTTGCTATTGAGATTTCGGGAATTATTCCGAATCCCAGTACTAGGTCGACCTGTTCTAGAGCTACCGGTCCATCACATCCAACGTAGTTAAATATTTCTGTAAATGGGACTGGGCCTAGGTTCTCCAAGCGGCGAGCTAATGGTAGTAGGTGGAAGCGTTCCCATTGTCGTCCCTGCCTGGCGAGTATGAATACCTGTACTGGATATAAACTGCCGGCACTGGCATATGGACGGCTCATCTCTGGGGAAGTCAGGGGCTTTAGGAAACAGTTGTTTAAAATAGCATGAAGGTCACTTTGCTCCAGTGAGCGAGCTTCTATATTGATATGTCGGTCTGCGTTAGTGAGACTTGGTTGGCGAGAGTGGATGTCTTTTGCGGGGGGATCAATTGGTTGGGAATTATCTAGGTCCAGTGCGTAGTCAAACTCACCAAGCCGCATGATCCAATGGTTAGCGGAGGCCGCGCTTAGAGGTGAAATTGCGAATCCACTGTCAATTGTAAGTGCATTTCCTGCACATAGTTGGCTTCGTACAGCCCTAAGGGTAGTGAGGTCGATGGCCGGTATAGAGCGTCGAATCTGTAACCTTGTTGCGTCATTGCTGTATTTATTTTCCATAGAATCCCTCATGATTACACTTTGGATCCGTGGGGAGGACAGCGGTGTGTACTAGCCCATTAGTTAGATCTTGGAACTCAGCGTATCGAAGGGTATCTGCTGCGTGAGGATCATTATTCTTGATTGCCAGGCCAAGTGTTATTGCATCTGTAATTGCACTGAGTATGTTCAATGTTTGGATTGCCTCTAGCTCTTTAGAGCTACCCCTATGGGGATCATTCTTGGCTGAATTTAATGCTTTCTTAATGGTAGCCTCTGCCTTTGGTTCACTACTTCTTTCTATTGCAATGGAACATAGTGGACATGGGCGCCCGCTCCGAAACCAGTTGATACTACTTCTAAAGCGTTTGAGTGGGTCGAAGGAATAAGTTACATTAGGACGATTTTTGTCGCGGCCCGTGAGCTGGTGGGGATTACCTTTCTCGTAAATCAGAAAATCTACGACTTTTCGCCGGTTTTTGCTTTGGGGCCACTGCATGCTAGGGGAGTAAAGTGATATAAAGTTCGAGATATTTGGAACATCGGGTAGTTTATTCCCGATGTATACAAGATTCACTTCTACCGTGCTTTTTAGTACGTCTTTGTGGGAGATCCTGAGCGCTTCGAGGCTTTGTTCATAGTGTAAAGCTTGGTCTTTTTCAACTCTATTGATAGAGAATTGGGAGATAATATATTGCCGGGTGGGGCCTTGGAGAAGTTCAAAGGGTGTGGATAAAAGCATGTCGCTCTTTTGGATGTTCGAAAACGGGACAGGCGGTCGGAAATACGGGGAAGTAAGTCCGACTGCCTGAAGATTTTATGTCTATTTAGGCGAGGAGCCTTTCGAGCTCTTTGTCAACAGTTGGTGTGGGTGCTGACGAGGTTGAGGGCAGGCCTGGGGAATTGGAGCCTGTGCAGGAGGCGCAATTTCCCGGAGACTGGGAGAGCGCAGGGGACTCAGTAGTGGTGTCAGCTTTTGAGCACACTTCGACAAGGTCTATGGTGAGCATTAAAAGTTCCTTCCAATGTGAGTTGGGTGACAATCGGGCAAGTGTGTTGACCATAACTCATTAGTTGTTGATTGTCTACCCCCTAGTGTTTCTTTGTTATGTCCATAGGACTTGGGGTATGGAGTCCGGTCTCTTTTTTTGGGCACGGAGTCCATGGAGGTCTTGGACACTTCTAGCGGTTTATGGTTGTGGCCTGCGTTTGGGCCGGGGTTTGGATAGTTTCGGGTTCATCCGTGGTGGTTGGCGGTGTTTCATTCCTTCAACGAGGTTGATGTTGATCTGACCACCTGGTGGTCTGTGGCTCAACGTGATCGGCAGTGGCACGCTGAAGAGGAATTCACCGTCATGGGCCGTATAGAACTCCGCAACGTTTTCGGCTGTGATCGTGGAGTAGAGTCTGCGGTTTTTAAACCTCAGACCAATGTAGAGACCGAAACCACACACGCGTACAACGCCGTCTTTGCTTACGCAGAGCTGGTCTGGGATACCCCAATGGTTTGTTGAATTTGTCGTCGGCG
>NZ_KV818312.1:42517-42920 GCF_001814885.1 Corynebacterium sp. HMSC068G04
GCTTCCGCGGGGCCGTTTAGCATTTCGGATACAGCGTGTGGATTGTGCGCCTGGTGCGCTTGATAGCGATATCGCCGTCAACAGCGCGTTTGGCTTTTGCGACTTGTTCTTTGATTCCGCGCAGGCTGCGTCTGGCCCGGTCGTGGGAGTACTGGTAATGCGTCACCGTATTCGGGGTTGTGTGTTTGCGCCCATCGCTTGCCGAGGTTTGTGTCCAGATCTGGCCGTGGGTGTAGTCTTCACCGGGGTTTTCCCGCCGCCAGGTTTCAATTACCTCAGGCACGGTGGGGGTCTTCACCGACAAGATGTAGTGCAGCCCTGCATCTATCAATGCTTGTTTGTTCGCCGCGGAGAACATGCCTGCATCGGCGACGACGGTGACCTCGTCGAGTTGGTAGGCCTC
>NZ_KV818313.1:0-356 GCF_001814885.1 Corynebacterium sp. HMSC068G04
GAAGCGGCCGGCTTGTCCTCTGCCTTCGGCTCTTCCTTCTTCTCTTCGGCCTTGGGCTCTTCCTTCTTTTCCTCTTCCTTGGCGGCAGGCTTTTCGGAGGCTGCGGCGGAGCCGTCGCCGACGCGGGCGATGACGGCGCCGACGTCGACGGTGTCGTCTTCCTCGGCGAGGATTTCAACGAGGGTGCCGGCGACCGGGGACGGGATTTCGGTGTCGACCTTGTCGGTGGAGACCTCGAGCAACGGTTCGTCGACCTCGACGGTGTCACCGACGGACTTCAGCCACTGGGTGATGGTGCCCTCGGTGACGGACTCACCAAGCTCCGGCATTTCCACGTCGGTGGCATCACCAGAAGC
>NZ_KV818314.1:0-1094 GCF_001814885.1 Corynebacterium sp. HMSC068G04
GTTGTTGGGTTGCCCGAGTAGCAGCGGGCTCGTGGAATCTGCTGTGAATCTGCCGGGACCACCCGGTAAGCCTAAATACTCAGTGTGACCGATAGTGTATTAGTACCGTGAGGGAATGGTGAAAAGTACCCCGGGAGGGGAGTGAAATAGTTCCTGAAACCATGTGCTTACAATCCGTCAGAGCACTTTTTTGTGTGTGATGGCGTGCCTTTTGAAGAATGAGCCTGCGAGTCAGCGGCATGTCGCGAGGTTAACCCGTGTGGGGTAGCCGTAGGGAAACCGAATCCTAATGGGGTGTTGAGTGGCATGTCCTGGACCCGAAGCGGGGTGATCTACCCATGGCCAGTGTGAAGCAGTAGTAAGATGCTGTGGAGGCGCGAACCCACGTAGGTTGAAAACTGCGGGGATGAGTTGTGGGTAGGGGTGAAAGGCCAATCAAACTCCGTGATAGCTGGTTCTCCCCGAAATGCATTTAGGTGCAGCGTCGCATTAGCTTGGTGGAGGTAGAGCTACTGGTTGGTTGAGCGGGACTACAATCTTAGCAATGTCAGCCAAACTCCGAATGCCATCAATTGTGTTGTGCGGCAGTGAGACTGTGGGGGATAAGCTTCATAGTCGAGAGGGAAACAGCCCAGATCGCCGGTTAAGGCCCCTAAGGGTGTGCTAAGTGGAAAAGGATGTGGGATCGCGAAGACAGCCAGGAGGTTGGCTTAGAAGCAGCCATCCTTGAAAGAGTGCGTAATAGCTCACTGGTCGAGTGGTCCTGCGCCGACAATGTAGTGGGGCTCAAGCACACCGCCGAAGCCGCGGCAAACTTTTTGTTTGGGTAGGGGAGCGTCGTGCATGTGTTGAAGCGTTACCGTAAGGAGGCGTGGAGTGTGTGCGAGTGAGAATGCAGGCATGAGTAACGAATTGGAAGGTGAGAATCCTTCCCGCCGGATGACTAAGGGTTCCTGGGTCAAGTTCGTCTTCCCAGGGTGAGTCGGGACCTAAGGCGAGGCCGACAGGCGTAGTCGATGGACAACCAGTTGATATTCTGGTACCCGTATATCCGCGCCCATGATAAAGCACTGATACTAACCACCGCGGATACG
>NZ_KV818315.1:0-1158 GCF_001814885.1 Corynebacterium sp. HMSC068G04
GTGACGGTACCTGTATAAGAAGCACCGGCTAACTACGTGCCAGCAGCCGCGGTAATACGTAGGGTGCGAGCGTTGTCCGGAATTACTGGGCGTAAAGAGCTCGTAGGTGGTTTGTCGCGTCGTCTGTGAAATTCCGGGGCTTAACTTCGGGCGTGCAGGCGATACGGGCATAACTTGAGTGCTGTAGGGGAGACTGGAATTCCTGGTGTAGCGGTGAAATGCGCAGATATCAGGAGGAACACCGATGGCGAAGGCAGGTCTCTGGGCAGTTACTGACGCTGAGGAGCGAAAGCATGGGTAGCAAACAGGATTAGATACCCTGGTAGTCCATGCCGTAAACGGTGGGCGCTAGGTGTAGGGGGCTTCCACGTCTTCTGTGCCGTAGCTAACGCATTAAGCGCCCCGCCTGGGGAGTACGGCCGCAAGGCTAAAACTCAAAGGAATTGACGGGGGCCCGCACAAGCGGCGGAGCATGTGGATTAATTCGATGCAACGCGAAGAACCTTACCTGGGCTTGACATACACTAGATTGCTGCAGAGATGTAGTGTCCCTTGTGGCTGGTGTACAGGTGGTGCATGGTTGTCGTCAGCTCGTGTCGTGAGATGTTGGGTTAAGTCCCGCAACGAGCGCAACCCTTGTCTTATGTTGCCAGCATTTGGTTGGGGACTCATGAGAGACTGCCGGGGTTAACTCGGAGGAAGGTGGGGATGACGTCAAATCATCATGCCCCTTATGTCCAGGGCTTCACACATGCTACAATGGTCGGTACAACGCGCAGCGACACTGTGAGGTGGAGCGAATCGCTGAAAGCCGGCCTTAGTTCGGATTGGGGTCTGCAACTCGACCCCATGAAGTCGGAGTCGCTAGTAATCGCAGATCAGCAACGCTGCGGTGAATACGTTCCCGGGCCTTGTACACACCGCCCGTCACGTCATGAAAGTTGGTAACACCCGAAGCCAGTGGCCTAAACTTGTTAGGGAGCTGTCGAAGGTGGGATCGGCGATTGGGACGAAGTCGTAACAAGGTACCCGTACCGGAAGGTGCGGGTGGATCACCTCCTTTCTAAGGAGCATATTTTTTGGCACCAGTTGGTGTCTTTTAGCCGCACTTTTGTTGTGTGGCTGGTGGTTGAGTGAGCAAACGTTTTACTGCCACCG
>NZ_KV818316.1:0-225 GCF_001814885.1 Corynebacterium sp. HMSC068G04
TGGTTATGCGTTGGTGGTGAGGCGCATGTTTGGTCCTTCGAGTGTGATGATCTCGGCGCCGGAGACGAGTCGGTTGAGGATTGACTCGGAGATCACGGCATCGGGGATGGACTTGTACCACTCCAGTGGGGTGAATTGTGAGGTCACTATCGTTGAGACTTTGCCTTCTCGTCCGGCGAGGATGTTGAGAAGTTGGTGCGCGGTCGCGGCATCAATAGGTGTGGT
>NZ_KV818317.1:0-454 GCF_001814885.1 Corynebacterium sp. HMSC068G04
GAGACGACCCCGAACCAGCCGGGCGAAGAGACTGATAAGCCGAAGATTTCGACGAATGCTGACTTTGCTAACGGTGCAACTGAGGTTGTTGCTGGTGCGAAGGTTAACGATACGGTGACGTATGAGGGTTTGGTTCCGGGTATGGAATACACCCTGAAGGCTGAGCTGATTTCTAAGGTTGATGGCAAGTCTGTCCTGGGTAAGGGTGAGAAGACCTTTACTCCGGATGCTGCTGATGGTGAGGTTGTTGTTGAGATCATCGTTGCTGATTCGGTGAAGAAGCCGGTTGAGGCTGCGGTTGCCTTTGAGGAGTTGACTTCTGTTGAGGTCAACGACAAGGGCGAGGAGACTCCGGGTACTGATCCGGAGGAGCCGAACCACATCGCTGAGCACAAGGACATCAACGATAAGAACCAGACGGTTCCGAAGCCGTCCGAGGAAACGACCCCGAACA
>NZ_KV818318.1:0-15410 GCF_001814885.1 Corynebacterium sp. HMSC068G04
ATCCGGTCCAACTCATCCAAGGTCACCACCACATTGGTCGCCACCGCAGGCTTAGAACCCCCATGCGCCTTATCAAAGAACACCTGACCGGCCGCATCCAACAAATCAGCCGGATTAATCGACTCCAACACCCCACGCATCTCACTAATGCGCAAGGCTGAATCAGTAATCGTCAACGAATGCGGACCCGACGCCCGATACGTCAGACGCACCCCAACCTCCGGCACCCGCCGCGGCCGCAACTGCTTCAACCTCTCCTTCGCCACCTTCGGGATACGGTCTGCTGGAGTCCCCGCCAAACGGACACGCAGATTCCACGCATCCAACTCCTTTTTCACCCTGGCGGTATAGGACTCGATCAAACTCAACGTCGCCACATCATGCCTTTGAGCAACCGCAGCCGCACGCGCCTGGCGCTGCTTGCCCGTAAAACGCGTCGGCCCGAAATACACCCCATGCAACCCAGCCAACTCCACAGCATCAGCCTTTGATGCACCACGCGCGCGTAAATCATCCACACTGCCTACCGCAAGCCCCACAAGATCCAACCCCGAACTGCGATAGGAGAAATAAGTCTCCAAATCCCCCATGCCCACGAGACTAAAACACCACCACCCACCCCGCAACCGGAGCGCTGTTAACACCTTGGGTACAAAGTTATCCACAGGGTGGGGATAACTCTGTGGAAAACGAATTCCACAGCCTTTCTCCACACCCTGTGGATAAGTGTTTTCACGCTTCTCACAGCCCGCACAAAAACTTCGAATTCAACCGATTAAGCTGCTGATCTGCGGTTATCTTGGCGCACACGTTCGGTAAATTACAAAAATGTAGTTATCCACAATGTGGATAACTTGTGTGGAATTCTTTCGCACAAAGGTTTTGGTGGATAACACGCCCGAGTTATCCCCAAAGCCCAGCTCGCAGCGCCGCTAACACGGCTACCACGACAGCAATAAGCCATATCCCCAGCCACCGCAGCCACGTGCGTTTGCGAAAGAGGAATGGTGCCAACAGCAGTCCTGTGAGCAAACCGCCCAAGTGCCCCCACACGGAGACGTTCTCCGCCACGAAGCTGTAGATAACGTTGGCCACCACGAGGACGATGGGTGCGCGCAGGTCTAGACCGCGGCTGCGGTACACACCAATGAGTAGACCCATGAGCGCAAAGAGAGCGCCGGAGGCGCCCACTGTGGGCGTGTCAAAATCCATCCACAGCACCGCGGCCGAGGAGCCCACCACCGAGATAAGGTAGGCCGCCGCATAGAGCGCACTACCCAAAGCGCGTTCTACTTCCCTGCCCACAAAGAGCAGCATCACCATGTTGACCAACAAGTGCCCGGCATCAAGATGCATGAATCCGGCCGTGAGCACCATGGCGGGATGCGCAGCCGCATCCGGCCCCCACAGCGTCCAATCCTGGGCTAAGGAACTTTCGTAATACGGAGTGGCCAGGGTCCTGCCTTGGACGGCCGTGGCCAACCATGCCCCAATGCACAGCACCATGAACACAACGGTGACCGGCGCCGAACGGAGATAATTCTTCACGCAGACTCCTAAAACAACGAGCCCGCCACCACATCACGTGGCAGCGGGCTCGGATGAAAAGCTAAGAACGCTTAGGCGATCTCGATGGACTCGATGACAACGTCCTCAGCCGGACGGTCCATGCGGTCGGTGGAGACCTTAGCAATCTTGGACACAACTTCCTGGGAAGCCGAGTCGGTGACCTCACCGAAGATGGTGTGGTGGTTGTTCAGGTGCGGGGTCGGCGCCACGGTGATGAAGAACTGGGAGCCGTTGGTGCCCGGGCCGGCATTCGCCATGGCCAGCAGGAACGGGCGGTCAAACTGCAGCTCCGGGTGGAACTCATCTTGGAACTGGTAGCCGGGGCCACCACGGCCGGTGCCGGTCGGGTCACCGCCCTGGATCATGAACTGGTCGATGACGCGGTGGAAAATAGCGCCATCGTAGAACGGGCCGGACTGCTCGCCCTTGGCGTTCTGGGTGGTGTAGTCCTTCTCGCCCTTGGCTAGGCCGATGAAGTTCTCAACGGTTACCGGTGCGTGGTTACCGAACAGGTCGATAACAATGTCACCGTAGTTGGTGTGCATCGTTGCAGTTGCGGTCTTCTGAGTCATGCCAGCCATTGTATGGAAATTTCCACCAATGCGTTGTTCCGGCGCGACGCTGTCAGCGATCTGCGTAGGGTTACAAGCATGATCCGCGCCGTTCTCTTCGATCTCGATGACACCCTCATGGACCACACCGCCGCGATGCATGCGGCCGTCGAGGAGTGGCTGCCGGGCGGGCATCACGAGCGCTTCGCGGAGATCGAAAAGAAATGGTTCGCCGCCTACGAGCGCGGCGAGGTGTCTCATCAGGGCCAGCGCGTAGAGCGCTGCCGCGAGTTCCTGGGCCGCCCAGAGATGACGGAGCAGGAGGCGCTGGCGGAATATGACAAGTATCTGGCCGCCTACGAGAAGCATTGGCAGGCGCTTGGCGACGCCCTCCCCACCCTCCAGCATGTCCTATCCCGCGGCCTCAAGGTCGGTGTGCTGACGAACGGGGCCCGTGAGATGCAGGAAGGAAAGCTCAAGGCGGGCGGGCTCGACCTGCCAGGGGTGGAGCTCTTTCCCACCGTGGAGATGGCTAAGCCAAAACCGCACCGAGAGGCCTACCTCGAAGCCTGTCGGCGCTTAAAGGTGGAACCGGGCGTCACTCTCATGGTGGGTGATTCGGTGGCCAATGATGTCGAGGGGGCCCGGGCCGCAGGGCTCCAGGCGCTGCACTTCGATAGGGCCGGAAACGGAGACATCGCCGCGCTCAGCGAGCTGACGGCGATGGACGGTTTAAATCTTTGGATTTAAACCCCTAGAGGCTGGCGCGGACCTCCTCGCGGGCGAGGACCATGTTGCGCAGGGAAGCCTCGGTCTCCTCGTAGCCGCGGGTCTTCAGGCCGCAGTCCGGGTTGACCCACAAGCGCTCCACAGGCACGTTCTTGAGTGCCGCGCGGATGAGCTCGGCCATCTCCGCCACGGACGGGATGCGCGGGGAGTGGATGTCGTAGATGCCCGGGCCGATCTCGGAGTGGAACTTCTCATCGATGTCCTCGAGCAGCTCCATGCGGGAGCGGGCCGCCTCGATGGAGGTGACGTCGGCGTCGAGGCCGGCGACGGCGTCGATGATCTGGCCGAACTCCGAGTAGCAGAGGTGCGTGTGGATCTGGGTTGCAGGCTTCGCCTGCAACGAAACCACTCGGAAGGAACGCACCGCCCAGTCGAGGTAGGCCTTGCGGTCCTTCTCGCGCAGCGGCAACAGCTCGCGCAGGGCGGGCTCATCGATCTGGATGATGTCGATGCCGGCTTCCTCGAGGTCGCGGACTTCGTCGGCCAGCGCCACGCCGAGCTGGTCGGCGGAGACGGACTGGTGGACGTCATCACGCACGAAGGACCAGGCCAGGATGGTCACCGGGCCGGTGAGCATGCCCTTGACGTGCTTCTCGGACAGGGACTGCGCGAACTTCGCCCACTCGGTGGTCATGGCCTTCGGGCGGGAGATGTCGCCGACGACGATTGGCGGACGGGTGCAACGGGAGCCGTAGGACTGGACCCAACCGTTCTCGGTGACGACGAAGCCGTCGAGAAGCTCGGCGAAGTACTGCACCATGTCGTTGCGCTCCGGCTCGCCGTGGACCAGGACGTCCAGGCCCAGGCGCTCCTGCAGCTCGATGACGGACTTCACCTCGTTGCGCAGTGCCTCGGTGTAGTCGGCGTCGGAGAGCTCGCCCTTGCGGTGTGCGGCGCGGGCGGCGCGAATCTCAGCAGTCTGCGGGAAGGAGCCGATGGTGGTGGTCGGCAGCTGCGGCAGGCCGAGGGCCTCCTGTGCCTTGTTGCGCTCGGCGAACTCCGGCTGGCGCTGAACCTGGCCCTCCGGCAGCTGCGCGGTGCGGTCCTGCACTGCCTGGTCGTGGGTGCGGGAGGACTCGGCGCGGGTGCGCACGGCGCGGTCGGCCTGCGCATAGGCCTCCGGGGTGTCCAGCGGGCCGGCGGCGAGTGCGACGACCTCGCGGATCTTCTCATCAGCGAAGGCGAACCAGGTGGCGACGTCCACCGGAAGGGAGGTCTCCGCCTCCACGGTGTGCGGCACGTGCTGGAGGGACACGGAGGTGGTTACGGAAACGCCTTCGCCGAGGCTCTCGAGCTTCTCGCGCAGGTCGCGCAGGTTGGCGGCCCAGACGTTGCGACCGTCGACCAGGCCGGCGGCGAGGTGGGTGGCCTCGGCGAGCTTGGCCACGCGCTCGAGGGAGGAATTATCTAGGGCCAGGGTGCCGACGGACAGATCCACCTGGACCGCTTCGGGCTGCAGCTCGGCGATGACATCGAGGCCAGCGTTGAGGGAACCATAGGGCGTGGTCAGGTAAACCTGCGGGCGCTTCTCCGCGCTCAGGATGCGGCCGTAGGCACTCTTGAGTGCGGCGGCGAGGGTGGAGTCGTCAGCGGCGGCGAGGTCGGCGACCAGGGCGGGCTCGGCGAGCTGAATCCATTCGACGCCGGCGTCGTGAAGCTCAGCCAAGACGGTGAGGTAGGACTCGACTGCCTGATCGAGGTGGTCCAGGGGCTGCTTGGTGGCACCCTCGGCCTGCTTGGACAGCGCCAGCAGGGTCACCGGACCAACGAGGACTGGGCGCACGGTGTGGCCGGCGGCGCGGGCCTCCTTGACGATCTTCAGCACGCGCTGCGGGCGGGCGCTAAAGGTCTGGTCATCGGTGATTTCGGGAACGATGTAGTGGTAGTTGGTGTCGAACCACTTGGTCATCTCCAGCGGCGCGGTGTCCTTGTTACCGCGGGCCAGGGTGAACTCATCATCGAGGCTCTCGCCCTGAGCAGCGCCCACGGTCAGCGCGGTCTCGAGGACATGGTCGTAGTAGGCAACATCGGCCGGGATGGCGTAATCCTCAGTGAGGCCCAGCTCCTTGAGGCGGGCGTAGGTGTCGAGGCGCAGGGAGTGCGCGGCGGATTCGAAGGTCTCGGCGTCGATTTTGCCGGACCAGTAAGACTCCAGCGCGCGCTTGAGCTCGCGGTGGGCACCGACTCGTGGGTAGCCCTCAATCGTGGCCTTGGGGAAGGATGCGGTCATGGGATGACTCCAATTCGATGTAGCAGGTCAGTCGTAATGTCTGGATTGTTGTGCGTGTAGATGTGCAGCCCGTCGGCGCCGGCGTTCATCACCGACTTCGCCAACGAGGCCGTAATCTGCATGCCGATTTCTTTCTCTTCCTCGGGGGAGGTCGCTGCCGCGAGCTGGTCAAGGACCTTGGTCGGCCCGTCCAACCCGGACAGCTGGCACATTCGCTCCACCCGAGCACGGCTGGTCATCGGCATGATCCCGGGGATGAGCGGAATGCGCACACCCGCCAGCCGGGCGCGCTGGGCGAAGCGGACGTAATCCTCCGCGTCGAAGAAAAGCTGGGTAATGGCGAAATCAGCGCCCAGGCGCTGCTTGGCCAAAAGGACGTCGATGTCCTCGTCCGGCGTGGCGGACTCGGCGTGGCCATTGGGATAGCAGGCCACACCCACCGCCAAGCGCCCGGCCGCCAAGCGCGCCACGCGGTCCGATTCCCAGCGGCGAATGAGCCGGACCAGGGAATCAGCATGCGGCAGATGACCTTCGGGCATGCCGCCCTCCGGCAGGTCGCCGCGGAGGGCGAGGAGGCCGCGGACGCCGGCGTCGACCAGCGTGTCGATCCAGCCAACGAGCTCTTCCTCTGTGCCGGCGGTGCAAGCCAGGTGGGCCAAAGGACGCATCGCGGTATCGCGCGAAATCTTCTCAATAAACGCCGCGGTTCCCTCCAGCCACCCGGAGCGCTGGGAGCTGGTGACGGCGATGTAGTCGGGGTTATACGCGGCGAGCGTGGCCAATAAGCGGTCAATCTTGGCGGCGTCCGCATCGTGACGCGGCGGGATCGCCTCGAAAGAGAGAGCGGTGCGCTGTGGACGCTTAGGCGTATCTTCGCTGATTTGGTCTAGTGGCGCGGATGCGGAAAGTCGCGGGGACATGCTCACCTCCTCTGCAGGTTATCGTTGTTTATCGTCGGTGTTGATGTCCCAAAACGTACCAAGCTGTCCATTTCTCGCGAAAGCGTTTTAGCATTGGTAATACCTTTAGAACCCAGTCAGCTGCGCCGTTAACGCAAACCCACAATGAATAAAAACCCGCCTCATCCGTACAAAGCTGTCTATTTTCTTTGAACAGCTCGCGGCCTTTGCGCATATGGTGGCGGGACCTGCGCGCCGCCACTACGCTGAAAGGGAGTATCCAGCGCGAACGCGGGCACACCCCGGTTCGGCGCCGACAATCACTCCATAAACAGTTGTCCAACACAAATCACCTCAGTATTGACATAAAGGAGCACCTGAGCCCATGAACCCCGCCGCCCTGTCCACAGCCATCAGCGCCACCTCCGCCCTGGTGGAGCGCCTCAAGGAACGCCGCGATGAAAAGGCTCGCGAGGCCTACTCCGTCCTAGAGACCGCCGCCGCCCGCATGGAAGAACGTGATGGCGACTGGTTCTCCGAGGCCCGCCGCGAAGCGGGTGCCGTAACCAAGGCCGCGCACTCCCGCCTCGAGCGCGCCCTGGAAGAGCTCAAGGAACGCAGCGAAGAAGCCACCGAGAAGCTCTCCGAAGCTGCCGCGGAGGCCCAGGACAAGGCCTCCAAGCAGTGGGAAAAGACCCAGAAGCAGGCAGAAAAGAAGACCTCCAAGGCCCGCAAGCAGGCAAAGAAGAAGGCTTCCAAGGCCGAAAAGAAGGCCCGCCGCATCAGCGGTAAGAACAAGAAGAAGGGCTCGAAGGTTTGGCTGATCTCTGCACTCGTTGCCGCCCTTGCCGCCATCGGCGGTGGCATCTACTACTTCTTCACCCAGAAGAAGGAGAAGGAATCTGCCGTCCCGCCGCGCGTGGAGGACTTCTCCTCCCCGTCTGCACCGCAGGGCTCCACCCTGGTCTACACCTCCACCACTGAGGACGATGCCAAGAAGGAGTCCGACCTGGCTGAGGAAGGCGTCGTCGAGCGCGATGAGGAGCTGTTGGGCTCCCTGGATGAGCAGTTGGCCAAGCACCGCGAGGAAGAAACCGCTATTCAGGACGCCGTCGAGACCGAAATCGAGGTCAGCAACGCCGACAAGAAGGATGCCGACACCTCCCGCATCACCGACGACCACGAGTCTGAGGGCAAGCACCGACTCCACACCGAAGAGGAGAACTAATCCCCCATCCTTGGGGGTGCGTGTTTCGTTGCCTTGATCTCACTCCTTTGCCTGCACGGGCCCGACCTGCTTGAATCGAGGGTTAATCGGCATCGATCGTGAAGGATCGGTGCCCGCGCGCAGTTTTGCGCGGCTACCCTATCAGCAGCAGGCAAGGAGATCAGGAATGAGCTTCGAATCACTCATCGTCAAGCTCAAGAGTGGGGACACCTTCTATTTTCCGGCCGGTGCCGTCAGCGGTGATCCGTCCACCCGCGTGGATAACCTGCGCTTTGCCATCGAAAACGGCACGCAGTTCACCTCCGTCGATGACTACGGCGTCGACCGCGAGTTCAACGGCTACGACGTGGACAACTACCACTTGGCTTAAGCCGCGCAACCCGTTACAGCGATCCTTCTTCGCTGTAATCTGAATCACCACCTTATGCGCATTGCGCTATAAGATGAGTCCTTATGACTCACTATCCACGCATGCGGACGTGGTCGTGGTACCTCCCCGATGAACCACCTACCGGGGAGGTATCCCTCACTGAGACCACCGACTTCTCTCGGCCCGGCGCCGCCACGTGGCGAATGCTGGGTGCCCAACGCACCGGCGTCATCGGCATCTTCATCGCCACCCTCATCAACGCACCGCTGGGCGCGTTGGTCTCGGTCATCATCGGCCAAACCACGCAGTATGCCTTTTCCGATCCCTCCTGGCGCACCGTAGCCTTGCCGCTTGCGGCCACCGCGGTCATCCTCTACGTCGCCTATATCTGCGAAGCCACAGCGGATGCTTTCACGGATCTGAGTCAGGCCCGCACCACCCACACGCTGCGCCTTAACCTGCTGGATAAGCTGCTGGGTGCCTCGACCGCCGGAATTAGCCCCGGCCGGCTGCTCAACACGATGGATGAGGATTCGCATTACATCGGCCAACTCAAGCAGATCCTCAACTTCCCACTCGTCATGGTCGGCTACCTCCTAGGCGCCGTGGTCAGCCTCGCTCCGGTTTCCTGGCAGGTCTCCGCCGCCCTACTGATCGGTGCCCTCGCCACCGCGCTGGCCTCGTGGGCCACCACCAAGCCGCTGACCAAGGTTGCTGCACGCCGCCGCCAGCTGGAAAACACCGCGTTGTCACTCGCCACGGACTTCGCCCAAGGTTCCCGCGTTATCAAAGGCCTGGGCGCCAAGGACATTGCCCGCCAGCGCTTTTCCGACGCCGCTCACGAAGCCCTAACCACCATGCTCCACGAGGCCAAGCTGTCCTCCCTCATGGCCTGGGTGCGGCAGATGGTCCCCGCCTCCTTTGCGGTGGGCATCCTGGCCTGGACCTCCTGGGAAACCTTCGAAGGCCACATTGCCCCCGGCGGCATGATGGCGATTACCATGCTCGCACCCCCGGCATTGACCGCGCTCGGCGTATCGCTGGGCCTGCTCACCGAGAACTGGGCCAGAGCACGCGCCTCCGTGGAGCGTGTTGGCGAGCTGCTGGGCCAGCTCGATACCACTACCGAGAAGACAACCGGCACGCCTATCGAGCTCTCCCCTGGCCTGCATGTGTGGATGCCCACCACCGCCGCGGGCCGCAGCACCGTGGATTCCTGGGTGCGCTACCTCAACGACAACGGCGCTTTGTGCCCGCCGCACCGCATCTCCGTGCTGGAGGGCACCTTGCAGGACAACGTCGATCCGCTGCGCGCGGCAACCCCAACCCAAACCCACGACGCCTTGCACGCCTCCGCCTGCGAGGACATTGTTATCCGCCTCGGCGGGCTGGGCCCGGGCGGCGAACTTCCCACCGCACCCATCGGCGAGGCCGGACTCAACCTCTCCGGTGGCCAGCGCCAACGCGTCGCACTTGCCCGCGCACTCGCGCTCGACCCCGATGTCCTCGTGCTCGACAACCCCACGACGGGACTGGATTCGTTGACCCTGGCGGACGTCGCCAAGCGCGTGCGCGAACTGCGCGCCGACAAGACCACCGTGGTCATCACCTCCGCCTCCACGTGGGCCGCCAACGCCGATGAGGTGGTGGAGCTATGAGCAACCGCCCCACCACCACAGACCGCGCGGATGCCCTCGCCCCCGCCTCCCCACAAGAGTGCCTGCGCTTCCTCAAAACCCTGCCCAGTGCCCCTAGCAGGCTCGGCATCGCCCTCTTCTTCGGCCTCTTTACCGTCACCGTCATCATGATGAACCTGGTCTCCCAGGTGCTCGGCCGCGTCGTCGACATCATCCAGGGCGTGGAGCTCCCCGTCCTTGGCACGGGACGCACAGCCATGGTCGGCGCACTCATCGTCATCGCGGTGGGCTTCCTCGTGGAGGTCACCGGCCGCACCCTGGGCCGCTACCTGGTCACCTCCACCACCCGCCGACTCTCGGTGGATCTGCGCACCTCAGCACTAGATTCCACCCTCGGTGCCCCCGTGCCGGCCGTCATGGAGCTAGGTACCGGCAACATCATCACGCGCCTGTCCAAGGACATCGACACCGTGGTCATGGCCATCTCCATGATGGGTGACCGCTTGGTGCTCACCCTCTTCATACTGCCGCTGACCGCGCTCATGATGATCTTCATCCACCCCGCTTATGCGCTGCTCTTCATAGCGGTGAGTTGTCTGCTCTACCCCTTCATCCGCGGCACCATGCGGGATATCCCCGCCATCGCCAACGAGGTCTCCTCGGTGGAGGCCTACCGCAACAACGTGCTGTTGGACACCATCCGCGCACTGGAGACCCTCCGCCAGTTCTCACTCAAAGACTGGGCGCACGCGCGTATGGAGCGCTACTCCTGGGACACGGTACAGGCCTGGGGCGACAAGGTTCCGCTCATCAACCGCATCGTTGGCCAGGGCGCCCTAGCCTTCGCGGTGCTGCTGCTGGGCTCTGTCCTCATGTCTGTGCCCATGGTGATCTGGGGCTGGCTGACCCCTGGTGAGGCCACCGCCGCCGTGCTCTTGGTCATGCGCCTAGAGATCCACGTCTTCAACATCCTCTTCTTCGCCGGTGAGATTCAGCATTCCGTGACCTCCCTCGGCCGCGCCGTCGCCCTGGCCACCCTCGAGGACAGCGCGCACACCAGCGCGAACCAGAAGGACACTCCCCGGCTTAGCGACGCCCCCACCATCACCATCGAGCACCTCTCCTACGCTTACCCCGGTGGGGCGCCAGTGCTTAACGACGTCTCCCTGACCCTCACCGCCGGCACCACCACCGCCCTCGTGGGCACCTCCGGCGCGGGCAAATCCACCCTCGCCTCCCTCGTGGCGGGCCTGCAGTACCCCACAACGGGCACCATCAGCCTCGACGGGATTGATACCGCCACGGTGCCGAATACCTGGATCACCGAGCACGTCGCCCTCATTACTCAGGAAGTCCACCTCTTCTCCGGCACGCTGCGCAGCGACCTACTGCTGGCCAAGCCCGATGCCAGCGATGAGGACCTCTGGCGCGCACTCAATACCGTGGGCCTTGATGAGAATTCGCGCTGGCTACCCCAAGGCCTAGACACGCTCATCGGCGCCGGTAACGAAGAGATCGGCGCGGAGGCCGAGCAACAGCTCTCACTGGCCCGCATGATCCTGCGCCAACCGCCAGTACTCATCATGGATGAGGCCACCTCCGAGGCCGGCTCCGAGCACGCCGAGGTACTCGAACACGCCGCCAAGGCCGTCACCAAAGACCGCACCTCACTCGTCGTTGCCCACCGCCTGGACCAAGCCCGCGAGGCCGACCGCATCATCGTCATGGAGCAAGGCCAGATCGTCGAGGACGGCACTCACGCCGACCTCATCGCTCTGGGCGGGCGTTATGCCTCGGCCTATGCCCAATGGGAGCATGGGAAGTAGGTCTTCTCCACGCCTACCATGGAGCTCATGCATCTTCTTTCCCTTACTGAAGCCGACCGCACCTATCTGGCCCGTATCAACTTCCTTGCCGATACTTTCGGCGATGAGCACAAGGAACTCCCTGAAGGTTTCGAGGAAGGTTTCGACTATTACCTCGGTGGTTGGGAGCCTTCCCGCGGAGGTTTCATCGCTTGGGAGGGCCACGTCCCCGCCGGTGGCGTGTGGCTGAACTGGGGTACGGCTGAACGCCATGGATTTGGCCACGTGGCGGAAGGTATTCCAGAGCTCGCATTGGCCGTGGAGCCCCGCTTCCGGGGCCAGGGTGTTGGCACCCTGCTGATCGACGCCGCCACTAACCTCTCCCGGGAGATGGGCGCCCCGGGGATCTCACTCTCAGTGGCTAAAGACAACGACCGCGCACATCGCCTTTATCTCCACCTGGGTTTCGAGCCAGTCAGCGAGAGGGACGGCCACATCGTCCTAGTCAAGCGCTTCGACAGCAACGCCAATGCCAAAGACATCAATAAGGCCACACCAGAAGAAAACTGATCAACCAGCAGAAAACCTGAGCAGAAAACATAAAAGGCGCTCACACAGTGAGCGCCTTGTGGAGCATAGGAGAATCGAACTCCTGACCTTCTGCTTGCAAAGCAGATGCTCTACCAATTGAGCTAATGCCCCAGCAGCTACATAGCGTACTCCTTGTGCGCGCATCTACGAAATCATGACCGGCAGAGTAGTCCTCACCAAGCGCGGTAACTTTCGTCACTTTAGTTAACTCACACCTCTTTAGTTGCGTGTCACCACGGAAAACAGCACGCGAAAGAGGGACAATGAGTCGTCTCTGAAACTTTAGTGGAAGGTCGTCATGCGCCGAATAATCCTCCGCTCCGTAGCCGCACTCACGTTGGCTGCCACCGTCACGGTCCCACAGCAAGCAACTGCCCAGGAGCTGCCCCCGCTGCCGCAGCCACCCATCCCGCAGCCAACGATTCCAACCGTGCAGGACATGCGCAAGGAAGTAGACCGCATCGAGTACGAGGCCTACAAGGCCCTGCCCAAGGAGCTACAGGACAATCCAGCTTTCGCCGGGTCCTCACGCCCGGCGGCGACTCAGAGCGGCAAGCCACGAACAGACAAGCCCAACCAGACTGACAAGGCGAAGTCCCAATCAATAGCGGACAAAACCTGCTCCAATTGCGTAGCCATCACTTACGACGATGGCCCGGATGCATTGACGGGCCAGCTTCTCGACACCTTGAAGGCCAAGAACGCCCACGCCAGCTTCATGGTCCTAGCTCCTCATGCCTATGCCCATCCCGAGCTCCTCCGGCGTATGAAAGCAGAGGGCCACACCGTGGGCAACCACACCGATACACACCGCGAACTGAACAAGCTTCCCGCGCATGAGGTTGACGCGGAAATCAAATCAGGTGCTGCTGCCATCAAGGCAGCAACAGGCGACAGCCCTCGTTGGGTACGCCCACCCTACGGTGCAACGAACCAGACAGTCGCTAACGCAGCCAAAAACAACGGACAAGCACAAGCCCTGTGGAGCATTGACACCCTAGATTGGAAGGACCGCAACTCCGACCATATCTGCGCAGCAGCCGTTGACGGCGCCCAAGCAGGCGACATCATCCTCATGCATGACATTCACATCACGACAGTTGATGCCGCCCCATGCGTCATTGACGGCCTCCGTGCCAAAGGGTTAGAGCCAGTATCGCTAGACACGCTTATCCCTAACTCCGAACCTGGACGCCAGTACCTCAGCAAGTAGAGCAAAAGTTAACAACCCAAGGTCAGCTCACGCCGTAGGACAAGCTAACACAAGTAGCTTGTCCTACGGCATCTTGTTTGCGTAGATCCGTCTGAGGTCGCAGCCCTCCATATACCCATTTTGGTGTCGGGCTAAAAACAAAGAGAAGCACCCCACCACTTGGTGGGGTGCTTCCTAAACTCTGGCTCCGTTAGGGGCGAAGCCTATTCAAGCTAGCTTGAATTAGAAGGGGAGCTTGATGTTCAGAGCCTTAGCAATTGCCGGGAAAGCAGCTGCGATTGCGGCCAGGACACCAGCGACGATGCCGAAGATAGCGAGCGGGGTCGGCTTGCCATCGTTGGACAGCTTGTCCTTGATGTTGGAGGACTTGTCATCCTTGTTGTTGCCCGGCTTGGTAGCGTCGTCGGAACCGTTGTCGCCGCCCTTGTTGCCGCCAGCCAGGTTCTCGAGGGCGTCAGCGATACGCTGACGGTCCTTAGCCTCCTGCTCAGCGCGCTCGCGCTCAGCCTTAGCCTGCTCCTCAGCAGCCTTGGAGTCAGCAATGTCCTTCTGAACGCCATTGTCAGCGTTCACAACCTGACGGTAAGCCTCTTCGTACTCGAGGTTGTAGTTGTTCGGACCGAACCAAAGCTGCTGTGCAGCAACCTTCTTAGCCAGGTAGTCGAGGCGCTCCTGGTCAGTGCCGCCATCCCAGACAGCAACCGGGGAGTCGCCGTACGGGCGCTCCGGGTTCACGAAGTTGCCCGGGATCTTCGGGGTCCAAATGCGGTTGCCGTCGAAGTTAGCCTCGTCGGTAGCCCAATCCTTGAACTCCTTTTCCGTTACCTTCTGCGTCTCGTAGACATCCATGTTCTTCTGCTTAGCGATGGAGACGATACCGGTGTTGTGGGCGATGAGCTCAGCGTAAGCCTCACGCAGGGTGACGCGCTTGTCGCCGCCGTTCTCACGGTCACGGATTACAACGGTAGCGTTGTCGCCAGCCTCGCGCAGCTCGAGCTCACGAGCGCCGATAGCGAACTCAGCCTCCATTGCGCGCAGGACGCGAACCTGTGCGTGAGCCTGGTCCAGGTAGCCCTGGCGAACCAGGATGTCGGCACCCTGAGCGGTACGGGAAGCCTCGAGGGCAGCCTTGCGAGCCTCCTCCAGCTCTGCACCGTCTGCCTTCAGCTGCTCCAGCAGCATCTCAGCGTCTGCGATCAGCTGCTCAAGGAGCGGAACGTAGTCACGAGTGATGTAGCTATCCTCGCTCTTGTCAGCACCGCGCCAACCGGCGTAGTCGAGGCGATCCTTGTAGGTCTTGATGGTGTCTTCGAAGATCTTGATGTTCTTCGCCGGGGTGTTCTGAACGGAGTCAAAGATCTCCGGGTCGACCGGGCTCAGCTCCGGAGCCTTCAGCGGCGGGAGGCCAGACTTGTCTTCGTCGTTGACCTTGTTCTCGACCCACTTGTTAGCCTTATTCAGGTCGCTCTCCAGCAGGCCGAGCTTGGACTCGTCCTTACCATAGCGCTGGCCGCCAGCGGCGTTGGTAACAGTGTTGTTGTAGTCGAAGGCCTTCTCTTCGTAGTTAGCCCAAGCCTTGTCAGCGCCCTTGTCGTTCTGCAGAGCGTATGCTACGGAAGCGCGAGCAGCCTGAACGTTCTTCTCAGCCTGTGCGAGCTGCTTGGTAGCCTCGTTGGCTGCAGCCTGGTAAGCCTTGTGATCTGCTTGCTCGGAGCGGTCGAGACCGTCGGTGTTAGCAGCAGCGGCAGCTTCGTAGAGCTCGCGGAACTGGTTGTTGTTGACAATGTAGTGGTCGGTTGCTTCTACGAGCTTGCGGAGCTCAGCCTCGGTGACATTCTTGGCCTCTACATCCTTGCCCAGGGATGCGTCCGGCTCATTGAAGCCGCCGCCCTGGATGTTGGTGGCGTTGGTGTCCTGAGCGAAAGCCGGGACTGCAACACCGGAGACACCGGTGGCAACTGCGATAGCACCTGCGAGAGCAGCGGTGCGAACACGGTTCTTGAACATGTAATTCCCCTATGAGAGTTGAGGTCGGACTGTGAAAATTATCTTACGATAACCGTCGTGTAGGGCGACGCTAGCAATCGTTCTTCATGAATGATCTTCACATTCTCAACGAGTAGTGCAGCTTTTGTCGCTGCAGCAAGATTATCGAAGTCTGGCGGGTCTTTCCAGTCAAACACAACTTATTTTTAAAGTTTTTCCAACCAGCTGGCGGCGATGCCTCGCATTCTTGCTGGTAGGTGGCGTTCTTTTATACAGGAGTTGAAATTGAAACTATTTCGAACCTTTGTGACAGCTGTGAATGAACTACCCCTATCTGGGTAATAATTACACGATTGTCATTGCACTTGCTAGGGTGTCGGTCCAACTTTCACCCCTTGCTCCCCCGGATATCTGGCACGGGTGAGTTGGATGAGCCTTCGTGGGGCTTGTGAGGAAAAAGGAAAGACGCTCAGCTTGTTTTTCATCGCTGAGCGTCTTTCCTTATTTATATTGTGGAGCATAGGAGAATCGAACTCCTGACC
>NZ_KV818318.1:15510-66420 GCF_001814885.1 Corynebacterium sp. HMSC068G04
AATGCCCCATTGTTCCGTGGTGGGCCTAGCTGGAATCGAACCAGCGACCTCATCGTTATCAGCGATGCGCTCTAACCGACTGAGCTATAGGCCCTTGACCGGAACGAGTAGTTACTCTACATAGGACCGGCGATTTATTACAAATCGCCTGGTCACATGCATTATTTGAAGCTCTTTTTCCTTCACTTTGTATCGCTATTGATGCGGCTCATCTTGCAGGCGGATCTTGAATCCACCAAAGACGTCCACGATGGCGTTATATATAACAGCCATGAGCGGCGCCAGGATCGTCATCAGGACGGCGATGATGGCGCCGAACAGGGCGGCTGCAGAGACGACCAATCCGAAGGAGACCTCAAAGCCGCCGCCGACACCGCCAACAAGGCTGTTCAAGGAATCCCAGATGCCCGCCTGGTCAAGGCCGATGTACAGCAGGCACACTGCGATGATCCAGGCCACGAGGCCGACGAGGGACATGGCCAAGCCAACGCGGAACGCCGACATGGGCGAAATCCGGGCTAGGTGAAGCTCTCGTCCAATCATGGGTTACTCCTCGTCCTTATCGGAGCCCTTGTCTTCGCCCTTTTCCGGCTTGGAGTTCTCTCCAAGCTTGAGGTGCTCGGGCTTGACGTCCTCAACGGACTTTTCACCCTTGGCAACTGCCTGGGCGTCTTCTTCGCCGTCGTCCTCAACGTTGCGGTCGATGGCCAGCAGCTCGACGTCATCTGCCAGGTTGACCAAACGCACGCCCATGGTGGCGCGGGAGCTCGGGCGAATCTGGTTGACTTCGGTGCGAACAACACCACCTGCAGAGGTGATGGCAAAGATCTCGTCGTCCTCGTCGACGGCGATTGCTGCAATGAGCTTGCCGCGCTTTGGCGTGTACTTAAAGGTCATCACGCCGAGGCCACCGCGGCCCTGCGGTGTGTACTCCTCGATGGCGGTGCGCTTGCCGTAACCACCAGAGGTAGCCACCAAGAGGAACTGGCCGTCATTGACCACAGACATGGACAGCAGCTGGTCATCGCCGCGGAAGCGCATGCCCTTCACGCCGGCGGTAGCACGGCCCATCGGGCGCAGCTGGTCGTCGTCTGCAGTGAAGCGGATGGCCTGGCCCTGCTCAGAGGTCAGCAGGATGTCATCGCCCTCGTTAACAAGCTGTGCACCGATGAGCGCATCGCCTTCGTTGAGGTTGATCGCGATGAGGCCGGCAGAACGTGCGGACTCGTAATCGGTCAGGCGGGACTTCTTCACGCGGCCCTGCTGGGTAGCAAGAACCAGGTATGGGGCGTCCTCGTAGGACTGGATCTGAATGACCTGAGCAATTCGCTCCTCCGGCTGGAACTCCAGCAGGTTGGCCACGTGCTGGCCGCGAGCGGTGCGGCCCGCCTCCGGAAGCTCGTAGGCCTTGAGGCGGTAGACGCGGCCGAAGTTGGTGAAGAACAGGATCCAGTCGTGCGTGGAGCAGACGAAGAAGTTCTTGACAATGTCATCCTGCTTGAGCTCCGCGCCGCGCACGCCCTTCCCGCCGCGCTTCTGGGCCTTGTAAGCATCGACCTTGGTGCGCTTGGCGTAGCCAGTAGCGGTAATGGTGACCACGACGTTCTCGCGGGCGATGAGGTCCTCATCGCTGACGTCGCCGGAAGCGGCAACGATCTGGGTACGGCGCTCATCGCCGTACTTTTCGACGATCTCCTCCAGCTCATCGTGGACGATCTGACGCTGGCGCTCCTCGCGGGCCAGGATGTCCTTGAGGTCTGCGATGATCTCCTCGATCTCCGCCAACTCATCAATGATCTTCTGGCGCTCCAGGGCGGCCAGACGGCGCAGCTGCATAGCGAGGATGGCATCTGCCTGGACATCGTCGACGTCGAGAAGCGCCTTCAGGCCCTCACGTGCCTCATCAACCGTGGGGGAACGGCGGATGAGCGCGATGACCTCATCGAGCATGTCGAGTGCCTTGACCAGACCGCGCAGAATGTGGGCGCGCTTTTCGGCCTCATCGAGGCGGAACTGGGTACGGCGGACGATGACCTCGATCTGGTGGGCCACGTAGTAGCTCAGCATCTGATCCAGGCGCAGGGTGCGCGGCACGCCATCCACGATGGAAAGCATGTTGGCGCCGAAGGAGGTTTGCAGCTGGGAGTGCTTGTACAGGTTATTAAGGACAACGCGTGCTACGGCGTCTCGCTTGAGGGTGACCACGATGCGCATACCCACGCGGTCGGAGGACTCGTCCTCGATCTTGGCGATTCCGGCGATCTTGCCGTTGACCACAGACTCCGCGATATTGGAGATCATGTTGTCCGGGTTGACCTGGTAGGGCAGCTCAGTGATAACGATGGTCTGGCGGTTGCCCACCTCCTCAATGGAGGTCACGCCGCGCATGCGGATAGAACCGCGGCCGGTGGTGTAGGCATCCTTGATGCCCTGATCACCCACGATGAGGCCCGCAGTCGGGAAATCCGGGCCCTTAACGCGCTCCATACAGGCAGCCAAAGCTTCTTCCTCGGAAGCATTCGGGTTATCCAGCAGCCAGTAAATGGCTTCCGCCAGCTCGTTCAGGTTGTGCGGCGGAATGTTGGTGGCCATACCGACAGCGATACCGCCGGAACCGTTCATCAGCAGGTTCGGAACGCGGGAGGGCAGAATCGTCGGTTCCTGCGTCTTGCCGTCGTAGTTCGGTGCGAAGTCGACGGTGTTTTCGCGGATATCGCGGACCATCTCCATGGCCAGCGGCGTCATGCGGCACTCGGTGTAACGCATAGCTGCCGGGCCGTCATTACCGCGGGAGCCGAAGTTACCTTGGCCGTCGACCAGCGGGTAGCGCATGTTCCACGGCTGGGCCAAGCGCACGAGGGTGTCGTAGATGGCGGAGTCACCGTGCGGGTGGAACTGGCCCATCGTGTCCGAGACCGGGCGGGCGGACTTTACATAGCCACGGTCCGGGCGGTAGCCGGAGTCATACATGGCGTAGAGGATGCGGCGGTGAACCGGCTTGAGGCCGTCGCGAACCTCCGGCAGGGCGCGGCCGACGATGACGGACATGGCGTAGTCGATGTAGCTCGACTCCATCTCCTCATTGATGTCAATTGGTTGGATGCGATCGAAGAGATCACCGTTGTTATCACTCATGAGGCCCTATCGTACCGTTTGAGGACCTCTGAGGCTGTTTCTGGCGCGGCAGTGGTATCACAGTGATACCATTCCCACCATGGCCATGACACTACGCCTGACCCCAGAGCAAGACCACGCGCTGACTTTGTTGGCTTCCGCGCAAGGTACCTCCAAGCACGAGGCGGTGGTGCGCGCCGTCGTCGCGGCCGCCGCACGGACCTTGTCGGAGGCCGCCGTGCAAGACACCGCCCGCCGGCTGCTGCCCGGGCGTTCAGAATTGGAGGCGGAGATCCGCCAGGCTCGGGGCTCGCGCAAATGAGTGTTGAGCAACTGATTGTGATCGCGCGGGAGTTTTGCCGGTCCTATCGTGTACGGATTACTGACTTCGCTGCCCTCGCCGCTGCGGCCGCTGCCAGCACGGCAACCATCGAGGGGATTGCCGTGCACGGCAGCCGTGCCGCGGCCGCGCAGTCGCTGGAGACGGTCTTGCGCTCAGTGCCCGCGTTGAGCGGAAAGAATGAAGAATTCGCGCGATTGTGCGCGCAGGTCTATCTTTCTGTTGCAGAAGTTATGTAAGTTAAACGTGATAAAGAAGTCTCTATTCCCTTCTGAGAAAGGAATTCCCTATGTCCTCTATGTCTTTGAAGAAGTTCCTCGCCGCCGGCGTTGTGGCTACCACCCTCACCACTTCCGTAGCCCCCGCCGCGAGCGCTGAAACCACGAATGATGATTGGAAGGCCAACGTAAATCCCGACTTCGAGCAGGGCGAAGGCGGCTCCTCCCTGACCGGCTCCACGCCCATCGACATGACGCTCATCATCGGCGGTTCCATCGCTGCAGCGATGGCACTGCTCAAGCTCGTCGTGGATAACAACCCAGCCCTGCGCGCCCAGGCAGATGAATTCGCCGCGCAAATCGGCATGGCAGGCTCCTCCGGTTCGTCCGAGCACAACCGCCTCTACGAGGGTGGTCTCGACTTCGACCTCGAGCGCCTCGCCCGCACCAATGGTTTCCCGGAGATTGCTGACCAGCTTGCCGCGCTCAAGGCAGGCTCCAGCGCCCCGGCACAGTAAGCTCGCCTGTATGACAAACCTCTCCCAACTCCTCCAGTCCCCTACCCGCAACGCCGTGGTGGCGGACTTGTCCACGGCAGCAGATGATGCCGTGGCATCGCTCACTGGTATCACCGGCATGGCCTTCAAGGGCGCTTTGGTGGCCGCAAAGAAGGCGGATTCCAAGGTTCTGTCCAAGGGAATCAACCAGATGCTGCCGGAGCTGCTCAACACCCTGGATTCCTATTGGAAAGAATTTGAAGGCTCCGAGCAGTCCGACTTTGGCACCTACTTGGACGGGCGCAGCGGCGAAATTACAGAGTCCCTTATGTCTGCAGCTGATAAGTCCGCCGAAGATATTAAAGCCCCCGGTATCGCGCGGACCTACAAGTCGCTGCGCGGCAAGGCCTCGTCCATTGTGGAGCCTCACGTGGCGACCATCGGCCGTGTGGTGCAGCGCCACATGGACTCTGTGTAAGTGGATTAACTCTCCGGGCCGTAGACACCGAAGAACAAAAGACCAGCACCTCGTTCTGAGGGCTGGTCTTTTTTGCTTTCTCTTGTTCCCCTATGGGCTCGTGCTCTGAGACGCCTTAGACGTCGAGGAAGCGAACGTCCTTCGCGCGGCGGGTAATGAAGGAGCGGCGAGCGGCCACGTCATCACCCATCAGGATGGAGAAGAGCTCATCGGCGCGCTGCGCATCTTCCAGATCCACGCGGCGCAGGACGCGGGTGGTCGGATCCAAGGTGGTCTCCCACAGCTCGGCAGCGTTCATCTCACCCAGACCCTTGTAGCGCTGGATGCCGTCGTCCTTGTTGATTTTGCGACCCTCTTCCAGGCCCTCAGCCAGCAGCTTGTCGCGCTCAGCATCGGAGAAGGCGTAGCCCGGCTGGCCCTTGGCCCACTTCAGCTTGTACAGCGGCGGATTCGCCAGGTAGACGTGACCATCCTCAACCAGCTGCGGCATGAAGCGGAAAAGCAGGGTCAGAAGCAGCGTGGCGATGTGCTGGCCGTCCACGTCAGCATCGGCCATGAGCACGATCTTGTCGTAGCGCAGCTTCGAAATGTCGAATTCTTCGTGGATACCGGTGCCCAGGGCGGTGATGATGGCTTGGACCTCAGCGTTCTTGAGAACCTTGTCCATGCGGGCCTTTTCCACGTTGAGGATCTTACCGCGCAGCGGCAGGATGGCCTGGAACATGGAATCGCGGCCGCCCTTCGCGGAACCACCTGCGGAGTCACCCTCCACGATGTAAAGCTCAGAAAGCTTCGAATCCTTGGAGCGGCAATCCGCCAGCTTGCCGGGCAGGCCGCCGAGGTCGCCGGCGGACTTGCGGCGAACCAACTCACGTGCCTTGCGAGCAGCTACGCGGGCATGCGCGGAGGACACGGCCTTGTTGATAATGACCTTGGCCTCAGCCGGGTTGGCGTCAAACCAATCGTTGAGGTGCTCGTTGACGGAGCGCTGGACAAAGCCGCGGATCTCAGAGTTACCGAGCTTGGTCTTGGTCTGGCCCTCGAACTGCGGATCCGCCACCTTTACGGAAATAACGGCAGCAAGGCCTTCACGGCAGTCATCGCCGGAGAGGTTGCCATCCTTTTCCTTGAGGAGCTTGTGCTCCTTGGCGTAGCGGTTCATCAGGGTGGTCAGAGCCGCGCGGAAGCCCTCCTCGTGCGTGCCGCCTTCGTGAGTATTAATGGTGTTGGCGAAAGTGTGGACGGACTGCTTGTAGCCCTGGTTCCACTGCAGCGCGATTTCCACCTCATGGTCCTCACCCTTAACGTCGAAGGCAACGATGGTGGGGTGGATGGCGGACTTATTCTTGTTGAGGTGCGCAACGTAGTCCTGCAGACCGTTCGGGTAGTGGTAGGTGACTTCCTTCTTCTTCTTGGAAGTCTTGCCCTCGCCGTCCTCGCCCTCCTGGCCGGCTTCGTCCTTGTTATCCAGGGAGCTCAGGCTGACGGCGGAATCGCCGGCCTCGGCGATCTCCTCGAGCTCGGCCTGCTCCTTGGAGATGGCGCGCTCGTCACGCAGAACAATGGTCAGACCCTTGTTCAGGAAGGCCATCTCCTGCAGGCGGCGGGCGATGGTGTCGTAGTTGAACTCGACGGTTTCGAAAATTTCCGGGTCCGGCCAGAAGCGGATCGTGGTGCCGGTGCCGCGGGCATTATCGCCTTCTACCAGCTCATCAGGGATGGCGTTGTTGAAGTTCTGGTACCAGTGCTTGCCATCGCGCTTGATGTCCGCCTCGACGCGGGTGGACAGGGCGTTGACCACGGAGATACCCACACCGTGCAGACCACCGGACACGGCATAAGATTCAGAGTCGAACTTACCGCCGGCATGCAGCTGGGTCATAACCACCTGGACGGTAGGGATACCGGAGGCGTGCATTTCGACCGGGATACCACGGCCGTTATCGATGACCTCGATGCCCCCGTCCTCACGGAGGGTGACAATGACCTTGTCGGCATAGCCCGCCATTGCCTCATCGACGGAGTTGTCGACGATCTCCCAGATCAGGTGGTGCAGGCCGCGGGCACCGGTGGAACCGATGTACATACCGGGGCGCTTACGGACGGCCTCAAGGCCCTCCAGAATCGTAATTGACCCCGCATCATATGCGTGTTGTTCAGCCACGGATTCGTGTACTCCTTTTGGCTAGAGCTAAATCTAAGACTTTAGCCATTCTACACTGTGTCCCCCCACGCGAGGACACTGCACGCCCGTGAGAGCCCCAAATTTGCGTGAATTTCGCGATCGCCCCGATCAGCCGTACGTATCCTGTGAACCTTGCGGCTTGACCCATTGGCGGCCCTCATAGTTGCGGTGCTGCTTGGGGCCCTGAATGTGGAGCTTAACCACCACGTCCGGGCCCAGGCGGTCGGCGATCTTTTGCAAGATGGGCCGCTGCAGGTAGCGCAGCTCAGTGGCCCAGCTGGAGGAATCGCACGCCACGTAAACAACCTGCTCCTTGATGTTCAGCGGCTGAGTATGCGCGGCGATGCGTTCACCCACGAGGTTTTCCCAATTGCCCATGACCCAGCCATGAGCTAATTCGTGCTCCCAGCCGCGCTTGCCAATCTCGCGTTGGATCTGCGCGCCCAGGCTAGGGATGTCGAGGCTCCGGCGCCGGCGGCGACCGTCGGGTCCACTCGGCCGCCCGCGCCGAAAAGGCTTCGGCTGCTGTTCTTGTGACGTTGGCGCCAGGTTCATCTTGGGGGCCGGTTTATTGAACTTCGGCGGGTTCTTGGAATTACTCCGCGTGCGCTCAAAGAGCGCTTTGACGGGATCAAATTCCTGCTCAGTCATCGCTTTCACCGCCCGCATCGTACGGTGCGATCTCTGATACTCGGCCCTCGTCGGTATCGCGCACGCTGACGGTGAAGCGCTCGATGGGCTGTAGGTTGCCGGGCAAATCCTCATCCACCGCCGCAGTGATGAGCACTTGTTCCGCGCCTGCGGCGAGATGGACGAGCTTCTCGCGGCGCTTGGCATCGAGCTCAGCAAAGACATCGTCAAGGATGAGGATCGGATCCGTGCCATCCTGGCGCAGCAGGTTGAACTCCGCTAGGCGCAAGGAGATGGCATAAGACCAGGTCTCGCCGTGGCTGGCAAAACCCTTGGCGGGGCTCGTCCCCAGGTTGAGCGCGAGATCATCGCGGTGCGGGCCGACGAGCGAGATACCTCGTTCGATTTCGCGCTGGCGTTTATTTGCCAGCTCGGTCAGCATCATGGCCTCCATGACCTCGCGGTCGGAGGTATCCACCGTGGACTTGTACTCGATGGCCGCGGGGCGCGATTCCGGAGCTAGGCCGGCATAGGCGGCGGGGATGAGCTCGCGGAGTTCGTCGACAAGCGCCAGGCGTGCCTGGATCACCTGCGCACCGAGAGAGGAAAGCTGCGTATCCCACACATCAAGGGTGGCTAGTGCTGAGGCGCCGTCGCTGTCGTTGTAGCCGCGGCGCAGGCTCGGTGACGCCGACTTCAACAGCGCGTTGCGCTGCTTGAGCACCTTGTCATAGTCGGCCTTGATACCCGCCAGGCGCGGAGTGCGGGAGGCAATGATGTCATCCAAATACTGGCGGCGCGTTGCCGGCTCGCCGCGCACGAGGGATAAATCCTCCGGGGAAAAGAGCACTGTTTGCACCACACCCAGCAGCTCCCGCGGGGACTTCAAACGGGTGCGGTTGATCTGCGCTTGGTTCGCCGCGTGGGGTTTGATGAGCAGGTGCGCGGTAAGCTCGCGCCCCTGGTTGACCGCCGTGGCGGAAATGCGGGCGTTGGTTGCACCGTGGCGCACCAGCGGGGCGTCATGAGCGACGCGGTGCGAGGACAGGTGTGCGACGTAGCCGATGGCTTCGACGATATTGGTCTTGCCAAAACCGTTGCGGCCGATAAAAAGGGTAATCCCCGGTTGCAGCCTGAGAGTGAGCTCGGGCCAGGAGCGAAAGTCCCTGACATCGAGATCGCGAATAAACATATGGCCTAGCCCGGCAAGCGCACTGGCATCAGCAGGTAGGTGAAGTCAGTCTCCGGGGTGGGGAAAGAGCCATCCTCGTTGGCCTCCGGCAGCTCCTCCGGCTCCGGAATCATAATCGCCGGGCGCGAGGGCTCGGTAAAGCCGAAGACCACGCGGTCCGTGTGGACCACGGCCAAACCATCCTTGAGGTAGGACGGGTTAAACGCAATGACGAAGTTGTCGCGGCCGTTGAAAGCACAGGGCAGGGACTCGCTTGCGCGGCCGGAATCGGCGCCGGCGGCCAAGGTCACTTCACCTTCGCTGAACTCCATGCGGATCTGAGCGTTGCGGTCCGTCAGCAGGGATACGCGGCGGATGGCTTCCTGCAGCGGTGCGACCTCAATGCTGGCCATGGCCGTGTGGGTCTTCGGCAGCAGGGGTGCCACATTCGGGAAATCTGCATCGAGCATGCGCGTGGTGGTCTCGCGGTTATCGGCATGTAGGCCGAATAAACCTTCCGCAGCGATGTTCTCACCCGTGCCTACGGCGATCTCCACCGGGATGTTGAGGTGTGTGTCGAGGGAGCGGCCGGTCTCCTGCAGCGTCTTTGCCGGGACGAGGAGCTTGGCCTCCACGTCGGGGGATACCGGATCCCACTCGAAGGTGCGCATGGCCAGGCGGAAGCGGTCCGTCGCCGTCATCTGCACGTGGGAGCCATTGATATCGATGTGCACGCCGGTGAGCATGGGCAGGGTGTCATCCTTGCCGGCAGCGGCGACAACTTGGCTGATGGCTTCCACGAAAAGCTGCGGGTTGATCGTGCCGGTGACCTCCGGAAGGACCGGCAACTGCGGGTAATCATCCAGCGGGATGAGCGGCAGCTCGAAGCGGGAGGAACCACAAACCAAGAGAACCTTGTTGTCCTCCTGCGTCATCTCAATTTCCTTGTTGGGCAAGGAAGCGACGATGTCAGAGAGCAACTTACCGGCCACCGCGATACGTCCCGGCTCATCCACCATGCCGGCGATGCGCACGCGAGTCGACACCTCGTAGTCGAAGCCCGTGAATTCCAAACCATTGTCATCCGCGGTGATCAGCATGGCGCGCAGTACTGGTTGGGTGACCTTCGAAGGAAGGCTGCGCGCGACCCACGCTACGGCGTTAGCGAGATCATCTTTGGCAACGCGAAATGACACGGACTGCTCCATGATGGTGAGACGCTCCTCTAGTTCCGGATGGAAGATTCTTGCAAGCTCACTCCAACTTACAGGATCAGCACCGAACCACAGGAGTTTTGTCATTCGCCTCTTCGGCCCTCGATGAGACCGTGCGGCCAGGCTGGGCGCCGGCGAATCACACACATCCTTTTTCTTCTTAGTTAGGGAGAAAACAAAATAGGAGTAGTAATAAGCGCTGTGGGATCTGTGGACAACCCAGCAAAGGCCAAGCTCTCAGCCGCGAACCGATCTGTGAGTGAGGGTGTGGGATCACTGTGATCAAATGACAAGAAATGTGAGTAACTCGGTCGGGGCCGAAGTTATCCACAATCCATCCCCAGATCTATCGCCGCTGATCACAGGGTTGCTCACAAGGCTGAAGAGGCTGCTGATCTGCTGTGGAAGAAGAAAACGTGACGAGGATCTACAAATTACAACAGTGAAATTACACAGCTGTGAATAACTATGTGGATAAGTCTTCACCGATCAAAAAGACGCCCCGGCCCACGCCCGCGCGGAGGTTGTGCGGGGTGGGAGGGGACGTCGCCAAGCGCTGCGTGGTGCTAACGCTGGTTGTGGTTCTTCACGCGCTGGGTCAGCGCCTGGATCTCGTCGTAGGTGTTGCGGTTTTCTGTCATTTCCTTGCGGATCTTGCGGTCGGCATAGATGACGGTGGTGTGGTCCTTGCCGCCGAACTGATCGCCGATCTTCGGCAGGGACAGTTCGGTGAGCTCGCGGCACAGGTACATCGCCAGCTGGCGGGCGTGGGCGACGGCGCGCTTCTTACCGGAACCGCGCAGGGTGTCCACGTCGATGTTGAAGTAGTCCGCCGTGACCTCGATGATGGCCGCCGCGGTGATCTGGCGATCGGCAGAATCAGGAGCCAAATCGTGCAGGGCAATCTCCGCCATCTCCAAGCTGATTGGTTCATTGACCAGGGAAGAATACGCAGAAACACGGATGAGCGCGCCCTCGAGCTCGCGAATTGATGATTCGAAGCGGGAGGCGATGAGCTCGAGTACCGAGCGATCGACGTCTGTGCCGTCCGCAGAAGCCTTCTTCATGAGGATGGCGATGCGCGTTTCCAGGTCTGGCGGCTGAATATCCGTAATCAGACCACCCTCGAAACGGGTGCGGAGGCGATCCTCCAGGGTGGTCAGCTGCTTCGGCGGGCGGTCGGAGGACAAAATGATCTGCTTATTGGCCTGGTGCAGCGCATTGAAGGTGTGGAAGAACTCTTCCTGCGTGGACTCCTTGCCTTCCAAGAACTGGATGTCATCGACCATGAGGATGTCCAGGTTGCGGTAGCGGCGCTTGAAGGATTCTTGGCGGTCATCACGCAGTGAGTTGATGTAATCGTTGGTGAATTCCTCCGAGGACACATATTTCACCCGCAGGCCCGGGTGCAGGACCTGGGCGTAATTGCCGGCCGCGTGCAACAGGTGCGTCTTGCCCAGCCCGGAGCCGCCCCAAATGAACAGTGGGTTATAGGCGCGGGCGGGGTTTTCCGCCACCGCCACGGCGGCACCGTTGGCAAAACGGTTGGAGGAACCGATGACGAAGTTCTCAAAAGTGTGTTTCGGGTTGAGAGATTTTTCGTGGTTTGGGTTGTGCGCAGGTTCCTCGCGCGGAATGCGCGCGCCGGCTGCCTCCGAGTAGTCCGGGTAGCCGCTGGGAGCGGTGTGTTGCTGTTCGCTGTAGTGCTGAGCCAACTCATCCAGGCTGGCCGGGGAATGCGCGGCATCCCATGAGCGCGGCTGATGATGAGCGGGCGGAGCGGGTTGGGCCGGCTGGGTCGGTGGCGTGGGCGGCATGGCTTGTTGGAAAGACTGAGCCTGGTGGCCCATGCCGTACTCCGGTGCCTCGGTCTGAATGGGGCGCTGGGGGGCGGGAGCTTCGGGTTCTTCCTGCGGAGCAGGCTGCGGGGGCGCGGCAATGGTCACGGCCAAGGAACACGGCCGGCCCATGTGCTGCGACAGAGCGCGGGTGATGTACTCCCCCAGCTCAGCCTCAATAACACTCTTGGCATTCTCGTGCGGGGCGGCAATCAACGCGTAGCCATCCCCGATCATGATGGGCTCTACGAGCTGGAGGTTGAGGCGTTGGCTGTGGGTGAAGTTGGGAACGTCCGAGTTCGGTTGTTCGGACTGTGCCAGCAAATCACTGACCACAGCTTTCCAGCTGGCCCTTAGGGCTGCTTGCGGATCAGACAAAACGCCTACCTTCTGTGTGCTTCACGGCCACGCGGTGCCGGCGGGTGGGGCCGGCCACAGCTACTTACGTGCCTGAAAGAGAGGCTTCAGGGCCGCAGTATGTACTGCGTGAACGTGGGTTGGATCGGGGACGGATGGACGGATGAGGAAGAGACGGGGATGCGGAAATTCCAATTTCTTGTGATTTCCACCGGGGATTCCACACGATGTTTTAGTGTGTAACCTCGGATTCCACAAAGTTATCCACAGGTGTGAATAGGTGGTTTATCCACAGCCTATCTCATGGCTGTGGATAACTTTACATCGGCTCCTTAATGCAGTTGACCTGCTCAAATAGCAAAAGTCTCAAGTCATGATTGAGAGTTATCCACACCCTGTGGGCGGCTGTGGAATTAGATTCCTCAGTTGTACCGCGTTATGGGGATGCTGTCTAACGCACTTCTTTGCACGCCTGGCGCGACCGCGGCTCGACCGCGCCACGGTCGGTGGGAGGAGGCGTTGACCGCGCAGCATGTGGGTGAAAAGTGGCGCTCTAGCTGCGGATAAAAACATCCTTGTAATTTCGGGGACACCCAGTGTGTCGATTTGTTTAGCGCGCTACCTGTCACGTAACCTGTGATGGTCTATCGCAACAGTGCATGGTGCACATGTTGCATGTGGGAATGCCTCGCCACGCCTCATGGCGCTTCAAGTGCGAAGCCTCATCCCCACGTACACCATTCATCAGTGGATGTTTAAGCCTGAGCGCCGGCGGCGCTGGGCTGTGCCATCCACCAACAACTTCAAGGAGTTAATCGTGGCAAAGGGTAAGCGTACCTTCCAGCCGAACAACCGTCGTCGCGCTCGCAAGCACGGCTTCCGTACCCGCATGAGCACCCGCGCCGGCCGCGCTATCGTCGCCGCTCGTCGCAAGAAGGGTCGCGCTAAGCTCACCGCTTAATTCATGCTTCCAGCCCAGCACAAGCTCACGTCCCCGAGGCAGTTTCGGCGGACCATCAAGGGCGGGCGCCGGGCGGGCACGCGCACTGCCGTCGTGCATTTGCGCTTTAATGACGGTGAAGACGACATCGCGGCCACTGGGCCGCGGTTCGGCCTCATTGTGTCGAAAGCCGTCGGGAATGCCGTGGTTCGCCACCGCACCTCCCGGCGGCTTCGTCATGTGTGCATGTCGCTCATGCGCGATGGAGTCAACGGGAAAGCTTTACCCGCCAATGTCGACATCGTTATTCGTGCGCTGCCCGCCAGCAGCGAGGCCACCAGCCAGCGTCTTGAGCGTGATATCCGCAAAGCGTTAAGCACATGGGATATCTGAACTCCCAAGGCCAAGAGATCCCCGAAGCCCGCGGGTTCGGCAGGGTCTTGGTTTACGGGGTGCGCTTCTACCAAAAGCATGTGTCAGGCCTTAAGATGGTCTCCACCTGTCGTTTTGAACCGACGTGCAGTGCCTATGCCCTCGAAGCCATCTCCATCCATGGAGCCTTCAAGGGAACGGGCATGGCGCTCGCCAGGTTATGCAAGTGCGGTCCCTGGCACCCGGGTGGGTTTGATCCGGTACCGACCAAACAACAACTGAGGTAAACAACTCTCGTGCTTAATTTCATCTATTGGCCAATTTCAGCCGTCTTGTGGTTCTGGCATTGGCTCTTGAGCTTCGTCCTCGATTCCGCATGGGGCGGAACCTGGATCATCGCCATCGTCCTGCTGACGTGGACGCTCAAGGCCATCATGGTCAAGCCGACCATCACCCAGCTGCGCTCTTCACGCAAGATGCAGGAGATCCAGCCGCAAATCCAAGAGCTGCGCACCAAGTACGCCAATGACCAGACCAAGGCGGCGCAGGAGATGCAGCGCATCTACAAGGAAGCCGGCGTGCGTCCCGTGGCGGGCTGCCTGCCCATGTTCGCGCAGATCCCCATGTTCATTGGTCTCTTCCACGTGCTGCGTTCCTTCGACCGTACTGTGGCCGTCGCCGGTGGTATCGGGCACCCGGCCGGTGAGGCGATGTCAGAGGAAATGAACGCCTCCATCGCCAACTACATCTTCAAGCCCGAGCTGGTGAAGCAGTTCGTGGATGCGAAGATCTTCGGCGTGCCGCTGGTGGCCAACCTGAGCCTGAACTCCGGTCTGGAGATCGTTAAGGAAACCACCACCATGCAGGCGGCCGTTATTATCGTGCCGCTCATCGCCATCATTGCGGTGCTCACGCACTTCAACGCCCGCATGTCCCTCAACCGCCAGGAGGCACGCCGCGCCGCCGGCAAGACCGCTACCCCGCAGGGCCAGAACGCGGAAATGATGCAGCAGCAGATGGCCATGATGAACAAGATGATGCTGTGGTTCATGCCGGCCATGCTGGTCTTCTCCGGCTTCATTTGGCCCATCGGTCTGCTCTTCTACATGCTGGCTAACACCGTGTGGACCTTCTTCCAGACTCGCATCGTCTACGCCAAGATGGACCGCGAGGAAGAAGAAGAGGCAGCCGCCAAGGCTGAGCTCAAGCGCACCTCCGCGCCGAAGCCGGGTGCACGCAAGAAGGACAATCGCTCCAAGAAGCAGCGCCGCAAGAACAATAACTAGAAATTAACCCAGGAGTTTTCACAGTGACTGAATCTGTGTCCGACACTGTGCCACTGGACCCGTCTGACGTCTTCGGATCGCGTCTGCCGCTCGCGCAGAAGTATCACGATTCGCTCGCCACGGACGGGTCCACTCGTGGTTTTATTGGCCCCCGCGAGGTCCCGCGCCTGTGGGAACGCCACCTCATCAACTGTGCCGTGGTCGCGGAGGTGATGCCGCAGGGCGCCACGCTTATCGACGTCGGCAGTGGCGCCGGCCTGCCCGGCATCCCGCTTGCCATCGCGCGCCCTGACCTGAAGATCACCCTCATCGAGCCGTTGCTCAAGCGCTCGACCTACCTCAACGAGGTCGTCGACCTGCTGGGTCTGGATAACGTCACCGTCATCCGCGGCCGCGCCGAGGAAGGCCCCGTGAAAAAGCAGGTGCAGGGCGCCGACATCGTGACCTCCCGCGCGGTGGCCCCGCTGGGCAAGCTGGCCAAGTGGTCCTTGCCGCTGGTGCGTAAAGGCGGCGAGATGATCGCTCTCAAGGGCTCCTCAGTGCATGAGGAGCTGGAGCGCGACGCTGCCGATATCAAGCGCGCGGGTGGCGGAAAAGCCGAGGTCATGACCATCCACGGCACCACGATTATCCGTGTCCCGCGCGTGAACTAAAGTAGACGGCATGACTCATCCTCGTCTTATCACCATCGCGAACCAGAAGGGTGGCGTGGGTAAAACCACCTCCGCCGTCAACCTTGCCGCCGCGCTCGCTGAGGCCGGCAAGAAGGTCTTGGTGATCGACTTGGACCCGCAGGGCAACGCCTCCACCGCGGTAGGCGCGGAGCATACCTCCGGCACCAAATCCAGCTATGAGGTCCTTTTGGGTGACTGCAGCGCGGACGAAGCAATGCAGCACTGCCCCGACGATGAGAACCTCTACTGCATCCCGGCCACCATTGATCTGGCCGGCGCTGAGATCGAAATGGTTTCTCTGGTCCGCCGCGAGTTCCGCCTTTATGACGCCCTGCACAACGGTTTTCTTGAGGAGCACGGCTTCGACTACGTCTTCATCGACTGCCCGCCCTCCCTGGGCCTGCTGACCATCAATGCGATGACGTGTGCGGAGGAAGTCATCATCCCCATCCAGTGCGAGTACTACGCGCTGGAGGGCGTGGGCCAGCTGTTGGGCAATATTTCCATGATCCGTGAACACCTCAACGAGGACCTCCACATCTCCGGCGTGCTGCTCACCATGTTCGATGCCCGCACCAAGCTGGCTGAGCAGGTGGCCAACGAGGTGCGTGAGCAATTCGGCGCCGTCGTTTTGGGCAACGTCATCCCGCGTTCCGTGCGCGTTTCGGAGGCGCCGGGCTATGGTAAGACGGTTATCGCTTATGACCCGTCGTCGACAGGCGCCCGCGCCTACTCCGCCGCCGCACGCGAGCTGGACAAGCGCGGAGACTACACGCCGCACCCCACCACGGGTGCCATCGGCGTGAGCCCAGAGATTTTCGCGGAATTGGAAGGATAGGACACCATGGCAGATAAGAAGGCAGACCAGAAGCCGGAGCAGCGCCAGGGCGGACTAGGCAAGGGACTGGCCGCTCTCATTCCGTCTGGCCCGGGTGCTCCCTCCCGCAAGCCGCGTCTTGGGGATTCGGCGGCTGACATTATCCTCGGCGCTTCGACCGGCGGGGCTCAGGGCTCTGCGGCAAAGAAGGTGCAGGGTGCGCCGACCATCCAGCAGTCCACTGGCTCGAAGAAGCGGCAGGCGAAACCTTCGGTGATTGGCGCGACGTACCGCGAGATCTCCGTCGGGGACATCATGCCGAACCCGAAGCAGCCGCGTTCTGTCTTCGACGAAGATGAGCTGGCGGAGCTGGTCCACTCGATCAAGGAGTTCGGCCTGCTGCAACCGGTCGTTGTGCGCCCCGCTGAGGAAGGCGGCTTCGAGCTCATCATGGGTGAGCGCCGCTGGCGCGCCTCCTCCAAGGCGGGCCTGGCCACCATCCCGGCCATTGTGCGCGATACCAAGGATGATGATCTGCTGCGGGATGCGCTTCTGGAGAACATCCACCGCGTGCAGCTCAACCCGCTGGAAGAGGCCCACGCCTACCAGCAGCTGCTGGAGGAATTCGGCGTGACCCAGAACGAGCTGGCTGATCGCATCGGCCGCTCCCGCCCGCAGGTGACCAACATGATTCGCCTACTGAAGCTGCCAGTCAGCGTGCAGAAGCGCGTCGCCGCGGGCACCTTGTCCGGTGGCCATGCCCGCGCGTTGCTGGGCCTGCCGGATGCCGAGGCCATGGAGCTCATTGCCAACCGCATCGTGGCCGAGGGCCTGTCCGTGCGCGCCACGGAGGAAGCCGTCACCCTGTACAAGCGCGACGGCAAGCCGGCCGAGCCAAGCAAGAAGCCTGCCGCCCCGCAGCCGCAGTTCTTCACGGATTCCGCTGAGCGTCTGGCCGATCGCTTCGACACCAAGGTCACCGTCACCATGGGTAAGCGCAAGGGCAAGATGGTCGTCGAATTCGGCGACCAGGAAGATTTCGAGCGCATTTTGGCCCTCATTGAGGGCAAGGAAAGCAGCTAGCTGACCATGCTTGTCCAAGCCGTCAACGAAGGCGTTGCCATCAACCCCTTGGCGGCCCGATCCATCTTCTGGGAGCTGAAGACCACGGTCGCTGATCCGGCCTTCGAGAAGGAAGCATGGATCAGCTCCACGCTGCTGCGCTGCGGCGAGTGCGGGTTTACCGTGGGTGATGAAGCCACCGTGTTCTTCTGCCCGCCCGATCTTGCCCCCGGTGCCGCAAAGCTGCCCACCTCCCCTGTTTCGGAGGACGCGGTGCTGGTGTCCTCCCTGTTCGTGAAGTCGCACCGTGCGGCGAAGGGCTTGGAGGCAGTGCTTCTCGATGCCACCATCATGCACCTCACCTCCCGCGAAGCCAGCGCCGTTGAGGCCTTTGGTTACCGCGATGCCCGCGCCGCCGAGAATCTTTTGCGGGATAAGCCCGGCCGTATCGGCCTACTACCGGTAGAAACGCTGGAATCCGCCGGTTTCAGGGTGGAGCGCGATCACCCCATCACGCCGCGCCTGCGCCTCGAGCTGCCGCCTGCCTTCGATCTGCTGACCGCAGCCGCCGTGGAAGACCTCCTCGCCCGCGCCTTGGCCTAAGCCCGTTAGGAAGAGCGCTCCGCGCGCAGGAGCTCGTCGAAGCGGTACGTGCCGGTCACGGCGGTGTCGTCGTCGAGGAGGTAGAGGCGCTTGACGGAGACAACGATGGCCTCGGCGATGTCATCGCGGCACTCTGGGTTAGTCAGAATCGCCACGTCCTTCGGGCTGGTCAGGTAACCCAGAACTACCTGCACCACCGGCATCTGCGTCAAGCGCAGCAGCGCCCACGTGCGGCCGTGGTTGCGGCAGTTGCCCAGCTCGGTACGGGCAACGATTTCGCGCTGGATGAAGCCGGAGAGCGTCTCCCCAATGAGGGAGGAATTGCCGGACTCAGAACCGAAGTAGAAGGTGGCTACGCCATTGGCTTTTTCCGTGGGGTACTCATCGCAGGCGAGTGAAATGACCAAGTCAGCGCCAAAGGCATTGGCGATGTCGGCGCGATCGTGGATGGAGGGATCATCGGTACGCGGGCGGGAGATGATGGTCTCCATGCCGGCGGCAATCATGCGGCCGGCGACGCGCTCGGCTAGATCCCAGAGGATCTCTTCTTCCGTGATGTCGCCATAGCGGCCCTTGACCGTGCGGCCCTTGTTGAAGCCGCCGAGGCTGGGGTCGATCACCACGCGCTTGCCCGCCAACTTGGGTCCCGCGTTGCGCACGCGCTCGCGCTCTTGGATATTGTGCGCCGAGCCACCGGTGATCCGCCGACCCAGCAGATTGAGCGCGTTGATGGTGGCCGGGCCGCAAATGCCATCGCTGCGCAGGCCGGAGTTCAGTTGGTATTCCGCCAGCGCCGCGTAGGTGCGGGCCCCAAAATGGCCATCGATGCGTTCTTGGTAGAAGCCGAGTTCCTGGAGCTGTTGCTGCAGCTGGGATACATCATCTCCCACCTGCACGTTGCCCGGTTCATAAGCCAGTACCCGCGCGCCTAAGGTGTAGGAAGCCTGACGCAGCTCACGCAAAGTAAGGTCATCAATATCGCCGCTGGGCACGATGCCGCGGGATTGCTGGAAGGCTTTGAGCACTTGCGCCAGCTCGTTATCAAAGTACTTATCGGCTTCGGAATACTTCTGCTTCTTCCAGTCGGACAAGGTCCCCTGGTAGTCAGTCATCAGGCCGAGGCGGGCAAGGGTTGCGCGTGCTTCGGCGACCCGAACGCTCTGGTCACCTACACGTAAAACGCGGTTCACACCTACCCCTTTCGTGATCAAGGAGGCGCACCTTAGTGCGCCGTCAACGAGTTAAAGACTACCAGTTAGAGCTGCTTCTTTACCTGTGCCACGATGTCGGCCTTAGAACGCAGGCCAACGAACTCATCGACCTTCTCGCCGTTCTTGAAAATCAGGACGGAGGGAATGGACATGATCTGGAACATGGCACCCAAAGTGCGCTCTTCATCCACGTTGACCTTGACCACGGAGACGTCATCACCGAGCTCCTCGGCGACCTCCTCGAGGATCGGGGACAGCTTCTTGCACGGCCCACACCATTCGGCCCAGAAGTCCACGACGACGGGCTTGCCTGCCTCCACGACGTCGGCGCGGAAGGAATCAGTAGTGACGTTTTTAATGTTGCTCATGTGATCACTAACGGTTCTCGGCGAGGAAATGTTCCGCATCAATGGCCGCGCGGCAGCCGGAGCCCGCAGCGGTGATGGCCTGCTGGTAGTGGTCATCCACCAAGTCACCACAGGCAAAGACACCTGGCAGCGAGGTCTTGGTGGACGGCTGCTCTACCACCACGTAGCCAGCTTCATCGGTCTCTACCTGGCCGTTAAGGAAGCCGGAGCGCGGATCGTGGCCAATGGCCACGAACATGGCGGTCAGGTCGAGTTCACTGGTCTCACCGGTCAGCACGTTTTTTACCTCGAGGGCACCGACCTTGCCATCCTTCTCCAGGACGCGCTCGACGGTGGTGTTGGTCAGCCACTTAATCTTTGGATTGTCCTTGGCGCGCTCCAGCATGATCTTGGAGGCGCGGAAGTTCTCCGAGCGGTGAATAATGGTGACGGTCTCGGCGAACTTGGTGAGGAAGGTAGCCTCCTCCATGGCGGAATCGCCGCCGCCGACGACGGCGATGTTGTGGTCCTTGAAGAAGAAGCCATCGCAGGTGGCACACGCGGACACGCCGCGGCCGGTCAGCTCCGATTCGCCCGGAATACCCAGGTAGCGCGGAGCGGCACCGGTAGCGAGGATGACAGCGCGGGCTTCATAAACCTCGTCGCCCACGTGCAGCTTCTTCACCTCGCCTTCGAGCTCGACGGAATCTACGACTTCCATGCGCAGGTCGGCACCGAAGCGGATGGCCTGGGCGCGCATCTCTTCCATGAGCTCAGGGCCCATGATTCCCTTCTGGAAGCCCGGGTAGTTCTCTACCTCGGTGGTGTTCATGAGTTCGCCACCGTATTCAAAGCCCTCGAAGACGATGGGATTGAGCTCGGCGCGTGCTGCGTAGAGCGCTGCGGTGTAGCCGGCGGGGCCGGAGCCGACGATGGCGACATCGTGGATAGTCACTAAAAACTCCCTTGAAACGATAATTTTTAAGTAAGACTCAGATTCTACTCGCCCTCAGTCTATCGCCGCACGCAACACTTGCCGAGCCCGGGCTCGGCGCGACTTCACCGTGCCCGGCGCAACCCCCTGCACCTTGGCCACGGTATCGATGGGATAGCCAGCCACGTCGGTGAGGTACAGCGCCTCGCGCTGGTCCTCGCGCAAGGTTTCCATCGCTTGGGCCACCGTGATGCGTTCCGCCAGGTTTTCGCTGGGGTTGTGTGCGAGCGCATAGTTGCGGTCATCCTCAATGATCTCCGCATCCAGGGATGCGTTCTCTCGGTTCGATCGGTGGTTGAGGAAGTCATAGCCGGAGTTCATCACCAGCCGGTGCAGCCACGTACTCAGGGTGGCATCGTGTCGGTAGGAGGCCATATTGCAGCTGGCCTTGAGCAGGGCCTCCTGCACGATGTCCTGCGCATCATCATCGTTGCGTGTGTAGCGCCGCGCCATGGCGGTCAGGCGCGCGCGGTGCTTCTCGACGATTGCCGAAAAAGCCTTAGTATCTCCGCCAATGAAGGCGTCGACGAGTTCACGATCGGTCGGCTGTGCTGACACTAAGAATTCCCCCGGAAACTTGAGCAATGACATTTGGGTCAACACAGCCCCCAGCCGAAGCCGATGGTTTGTGATTGTCCCCCCGTTAATGTGTCTGCGAGTTTACGGGAAGATTCTTCTGTCCGCTACGCGAAGCGCTTATTGCGCGGCACGGACGCGTTGCGCGCGACGCAGCGCATCCTGGCATTCCAGCAGCACGCGGCGCAGCGCACGTGGGCGCTCGGTGGCCAGGAACTCGCTGGTGGCGGCGTCGGCCATTGCGAGATCCGGGTAGAGCCCGCGCACGAGGCGGTTGGCAATTTCGATGGGGTGCTCCTCCCAGAGCTTGGCCAGAGAATCGAAATACTCCTGGGCAAAGGCCTCGGTGAGGTGGGCCGAGCGCGGCGCGTTGAACGCCGCGAGCAGGGAATCCACCTCCGCGTTGGAGTACTTACCCGGCGTGCGCACGAGGTCGAAGACTTCGCGCTTGAGCTCGGCAGACGGGAAGGCGTGGGAGGCGCCCAGGTAGGCGGCGGCACCGGTGAGCGTGTTATCGCGCTCCTTCTCCGCCTCGAGCTCCTCGGCGCTGACGGCATCGCGGGCGGCCAGCGCGCGCAGGATGGCCCAGCGGATATCCGGGTCGAGGGCGAGGCCGTCGAGGGAGCCGTCGAGAAGCGCGCGCAGGCGCTGCGTGCCGGACTCCGTCGGGGTGGCGGCAAGTGCCTGGATGGCGGCGCGGGCGACGGTGAGCTGTGCGTCGGAGCCTGCCGGTGCTTGCTGCAGCACCTCCCACAGGCGCTCGGCGTAGTCGGCGCGAATCTCCTCGCGAGCCTCCTCGCCCACAAAGTGGTTGATGGCATAGCCTGCATTGGCAAAGGCGGTGGTCAGCAGCGTCGGGTTGGACTCCGCCGGGGCGTGCTTCAGCACGGTGTCGAGGTAGGAGCGCACCGGCCACTCGCCATCGCGGGTGAGGTTCCACAGGGAGGTCCAGATAACCGCGCGGGAGAGCTCATCCGGAACTTCAGACAGGCGCGTGCGAATGGTCTCCAAGGAGGTCTCGTCGAAGCGGACCTTGGCGTAGGTGTGGTCGCCGTCGTTCAGCAGCAGCAACGCCGGCGCCTGAAGTCCAGAAGCCTCGTCGAGGATGGTGCGCTCGCCCTCCAGATCGACGTCAAGGGTGGCGTATTTGTTCAGGGAGTCATCGAATAGCGTCACGTTGAGGCGGTGCGGGCGCGTGGTGTCTTCGGCCTCGACCACGATGGCGAGCTCGTGGATCTTATCGCCGTCGGTGTGAAGCTCCGGGGTGAGTGTATCCGGACCCCATGTGCGCAGCCAGGCGGTGGACCAGGCATCGAGGTCGCGGTCGGTGTGCTTCTTCAGGGCCTTGAGGAGGTCGTCGAAGGTGGCTGCGCCAAAGGCGTGCTCCTGGAAGTAGTCGCGCGCGCCGGCGTAGAAGTTCTCGCGGCCCACGTAGTGCACCAGCTGCTTGAGCACCGCCGCGCCCTTGGCATAAGTAATGCCGTCGAAGTTCTGGCGCGCGGCATCCACGTCTGGGATCTCGGCCTTGATCGGGTGCGTGGTGGGCAGCTGATCCTGCAGGTAGGCCCAGTTCTTGCGCTGACCGGCGAAGTTGACCCAGGCCTCGGTGTAGTCGGTGGCGTGCACCGAGGAGTCCGCGCCCATGAATTCCGCGAAGGACTCCTTGAGCCACAGGTCATCCCACCACTGCGGGGTGACTAGGTCTCCGAACCACATGTGCGACATCTCGTGCAGGATCGTATTCGTGCGCCCGGCATGCTGCGCGCGGGTGGCGGCGGAACGGAAGAGGTAATGCTCCGTAAAGGTCACCAGGCCGGGGTTCTCCATCGCACCCAGGTTGTACTCCGGAACGAAGATGGAATCGTACTTGCCCCACGGGTACGGGTAGCCGTAGTTGCTGTGGAAGAAGTCCATGCCCTGCGCGGTGACCTGCAGGATCTCATCATCCAGGTACTCCACCATGGAGGCGCGGGCAAAGGCGCGCAGCTCCACTTCCAAGGACCCATCGGGTGCGGTCCAGGTGCTGTGCTTCTCGACGTACGGCCCCGCCGCAAACGCCGTCAAATACGTCGACAGCAGAGGCGTCGGCGCGAAGTGCGCTACTTCCCTGCCCTCGGTCTTCTCGCGGCCAACCTCCGGCTGGTTGCTGAGCAGCTGCCAGCCTTCCGGGCCGGTGAGGTGCACCTCGTAGCTGGCCTTGAGATCCGGCTGGTCAAAGCAGGGGAAGATGCGGCGGGCATCAGATGGCTCGAGGTGCGAGTAGAGGTACGTGGTGTCATCGGCTTGGTCGTGCATGCGGTGCAGACCCTGGCCGGTGCGGGAGTAATAGGAGGAGCCGGTGATTTCTACGGTGAGCTCCTTCCCCACCGGAAGATTGCTCAGGTACACCCGTCCGCCGTCGAAGGTGTTCTCTACCTCCTCGCCGTTGACGCGCACTGAGTGCACGGCCTTGCCCAGGTAGTCCACGAAGGTCTCGGGTTCAGTGGTGGTGAATGTAATACGTGAGGTGACCTCGTAGGAATCAGCGTCGGTTGGTGCGCTCGTGACGTCGAGGTGCAACTCGTAGGTGCTCAGGCGCAGCGCGGCGCTGCGTGCGGAAGCTTCTGCATGGGTGAGGTTTTCGGTAGTCATGCGCTACATCTTAAACGTCGCTGCGGTGCGTATCACAGGTAAGCTGCTCAAAGTTGTTTCAAACAACTCCGCAAAAACTGTTGCCCGTAGTGCCGAAATGGGCACTACGGGCAACAACTTAGAACTACTTCCTACGGTGAGGTTTCGCGCTTTATGGCTTACTGCTTAATCGCAGAAACCTCGAGCTCGATCTTGATCTCCTCGGAGACCAGCACGCCGCCGGTCTTCAGCGGGGCGTTGAAGTCGATGCCGAAGTCGAGGCGGTTAATGGAGGTCTTGGCCTCGAAGCCCAGGCGAGTGTTGCCGAAGGGATCCTCGGCGACGCCGGCCTCGTCTACCTTGAAGTCGACAGACTTGGTGGTGCCCTTGATGGTGAGGTCACCGGTGACGGTGCCCTCGCCTGCCTCGTTAACGTCGAACTTAGTCGCGGTGAAGGTCATCTCTGGGAACTTCTCAACGTCGAAGAAGTCCTCGCCCTTCACGTGGGCATCGCGGTCAGCGCTCTTGGTGTCGATGGACGCGGTCTTCACCGTGGCGGTGGCGGCGGAGTCAGCAATGTTCTCCCCTACGGTCAGGGTGCCGTCGAACTCGTTGAAATTGCCGCGCACCTTGGTGATCATGGCGTGGCGGGCGACAAAGCCGATGGTGGTGTGTGCCGGGTCCAGTGCGTACGTTCCTGCAGTGATAGTCATGGGGGTTCCTCAGTTCTCTAGTTTGTTGACGTGACAACAACAATTATACGCCCCTCCCCTTATCTGTCAAGGGAAGAGAGCGCAAGAACTACAAAGCCCCAGACCTGCAACCCGAAACCTGCAGGTGGGCGTCGTCAAGCGCGTTGCACATCTGAGTCAGCGAGCAGGGAGTTGCGGGATCGAGGTCTGGGGAAATGCGTGAGGAGGTGCGTTAGTTGGTGGGGATGCCCACCAGGGTGGCCTCCTCTAGCGTGACGGAACCGGACTTGGGCATGTCAGTGAAGAGGATGAGGGCGCCGTCGAAGGCCGCCGACTTCTTCTTCAGCTCGATGTCCTGGCGCGCGCTGGTCAGGGTGCCGTGCGCGAGTTCGGTGAGCGTGCCGGATTCCGGATCCGTGGGATCGAAATCCTTGGTATCCACCCCGTAGACCACGTACTTCGCACCGATGGAATCCTCCTGCTTTAGCGGTAGCACGTGCAGCTGCGTGGGCTTGTCAATGCTGAGCAGAAGTCCGGATTCTGCTTCCTTCGTGGTCCACTCGCCGGTGACCTCCTTGCCCTCCGGAACGGACGTGCTCTTGACGTCCTTGAACAGCACCGGCGGGACGTTGGGGAACGTGGCCTCTGTTGAGGCTTCGCTCTTGGTCACCACCGGGGAAGTCTTCTCGTTACCCACCTGGGAGAGGATCCACACGCTCAGCGCGGCCATCGCCACGACGAAGAGGGTGGCAAGAACGCCCAGCACGATGGTGCCGGAGCCCGAGTAGCCGCGGCCGCCGAAGCCCGGTGCGGGGCTCGGATCCTCCTTGCGCGGGGTTTCCTCCACTGGAACCTGGAGGGTTTCCTCGCCCTCTTCGCCATCGCCGGCGAAGGCCGCCAGGCGGTGAGCGATGTCCTCGAGATCGGAGTCCTCGCCCTCTTCGGCATCGGCGGCAATCTCCTGCAGCACCTCCGGGGTGGGCTTGGTGGACTCCACGAGGAGCGAGATGGCGGAGGACAGCGCCGAGCGGTCCGTCTCCTCATCGTTGCTGTGCAGTACCGCGGGGAAGGCCAGCGTGGCAACGCCCTCGGTGGAAATGCGGATGCGGTTGCGGTTCTCAATACCCAGCACGAGGTCCGCCGCGTGGGCGGCGGCCGTGGTGCGCACCAGCGGTACCAAGGCGTGGGCCACGGCGCGCGGATCGAGGTCCTTGTCTTCCGACACCGTCTTCAACGAGGTGCCCTCGACCCAGTCCGCCACGACGAGGCAGCCCTGGCGGTAGGACAGGATATCGATGTTCTCCGCCACGGCATCCAGCTCCATTTCCGCCAGGCGGCGCGTGGCGCGGGAGACCTCGGCGGAGCGGCGGGCGGCCACGGCCGGGGTGGCCGGAGCCATCGGTGCCTCGCCCGTGGTATCCACGAAGGTCAGCGATACCAGGCGTCCGGTGGCCTGCTCGCGGGCCTTCCAGAAGCGGGTACCCGGGGCGGAGCCATAATCCTTGAGCAGGCGGAAGCGGCCATCGGAGACTGGGGCACCCGGTACCAGGCGCGGGCCGCGGACGATACCGGCAGACATCGGCGGCGGCACCGGCGAGGAGTTGAAGGCATCCACGCTGAAGATGGGCTGGAACTCCAGCTGCTCCGGGGCTTCGACCTCGATGGCCTCTGCATGCTCGATCTTGATGATGCGGGACATACCCGGAATGCGCTGCAGCTGGCGGCCAAGGTTGATGACTTCCGGTAGGCCCGAACGCGAGAGCACGATGCCGGTCACGATCACGAAGACCAGGCCCACGACGGCCAGCTTGAGTAGGTACACAAACGGCGGAACCTCGGCCGGGAGCACGAAGTTGATGCCGTAGTTGAAGGCGTAAGCAACGACCAGGCCCACGATGGAGGCCAGCACTGACCACACGGTGGTGGCGATGACCGCGCGGCCACCCAGGCTGCCCAGCTTGCGCTTGAGCAGGAAGCCGCCGATGACCGCGCCAGCCACGAAGCCGAAGCCGTTGGCCGTACCGAGCAGGATGACCACGCGCTCCGGGGAGTCCGCCACGTGCGGGGCCAGCAGGGAGAGCACCACCTTGGTCAGCGTGATGCCGGCGATGATGAAGGTGGGGGTCCACGCTTCCTCACGCGCGTAGAACACGCGCAGGTGTAGCAGCACCAAGGCATAGGGGATCAGGGTAAAAGCGGAGAAGCTCAGCGTGAGGCCGAGCAGCTCGGCCGCGTCGGCGTCGAAGGCGCCGTACTGGAAAAGGCCGCGGGCAATCGGGATGCCGAAGCCCGTCATGAAGATGACGATCGGAATCAGGGCGATAAACGTCAGCTTCGTGCCCAGCGTGAGATCCCGAACCACGGCCTTGACGTCACCGTCCGCGGCGTTGCGGGACAGGCGCGGCATAATCGCGGTCAGCAGGGTGACACCAATGACGCCGTAGGGCACCTGCAGAAGCAGCCAGGCCTGTTGGTAGGTAAAGGGCGCGCCTTTATCGGCATGCGCCGCCACGCGGGAGGTGATGACGTAACCCAGCTGGGAAATCGCCACATAGGCCACGATGGCCAACGCCATCCCACCGAACTGTTTGAGCCGGTCATCCAAGCCCCAGAGCGGCTTGAGGTTAATGCCCGCCTTCTTGAGGTAGGGGAAGAGAATGAGGCACTGCACCAGGACGCCCGCCGTGGTACCAAGCGCCAAGAGCAGCACGTGCCCGTCCGTGATCGGCGAGGGCGCATTGGGATGTAGGCTGCCCGGCACCAGCTGATAGGCCACGAGCACCGAGATCGAGATGATGTTATTGACCACCGGCGCCCACGCACCCGGCCCGAAGATGTTCTTGGTGTTGAGCACCGCTTGGAAGAGCGCGAAGAGCCCGTAGAAGAAGATCTGCGGTAGCAGCAAATAGGCAAAGGAGGTGGCCTGCACGGCGTTGACCTTGCCGTCCTCCGGCAACATCATGCGCGTGAGCTGCGGGGCAAAGATGCAGGAGAGCACCGTGATCGTCGCCAGCAGGGAGAAGGCCAGCGTGAAGAGGCGGCGGACGAAGGCCTCGCCGCGGTCGGAGTCTTCCTTCTCCGCGCGCACGAGCACGGGCACGACGAGCGAGGTGAGCACCGCGCCCAGCACGATCTCCGTGATGAGGTTGGGCAGCTGGTTCGCAGTGGTGAAAGCGGAAGAAATGGCCGGGCCCAGCGAAGAGCCAATGAGCACGTTGCGGATGAAACCCGTGATGCGGGAGATCATCGTCGCGATGGCCATCGAACCGGTGGCGCGCACAACGGCGCGGTCGGAGTTCTCTTCGCCGGGGGACTCACTCGGGGCCGAGGCAGACTTGCCCTTCAGTCCCGAACGGTCCTCGAGTTCGTCGTCGACAGCAACGACGCCACTCGGCGCGCGCTTTTCCGGGACCGGTGCCGGCGGCGAGGGCGTGACAATGCGTCGACGGGCACCAGACATAGGTTCATGTGTCATAGAGAAAAACTATCCGTGAGACTTCTTTTTCTTCCGCTTACCTAGCCGGAACAGGGCGGCAAGGACGAGGGCGAGCGCGGCGATCGCGCCGACTCCATAGACGCTAACGATACCGGCACGCGTCTGCACCGTAATGTCGATTGGATCCGAAATGAGGTGCTCAGATGGTGTTGCTAGCCACAGGCGCAGCGACATCTGGTCAACGTCGCTCGGCAGGTCAGCGGTCATGGACACGGTAATGGATCCCTTGGCCGGTATGTGAATCAAGTCCTGCGTGTTCAAGGTGGCGCCGTCGGGGGCGTCGTAGGCCAAGTGGGCGTCGACAGGCAGCGGCAGGCCGTTCTCCGCCACGATGAGCAGCGGCGATGACTCCGAAACGCGAGTGTAGACGTTGCCCGGCGGGATGAGGGAGACGGAGGCGCGGAGCTCGCGCAGCATATTCGCGTTCTTCTCCAGTCGCGTGCGGCTCTGCTTCACCGAGGGCGTGAAACCGTGCAGGCTGGAGCGGTCGGTAGCGCTCAGCGCCGTGAGCAGATCGTGGCGCAGGGGCGCCGTGAAGCTATAGCGCGTCATGGCGATGCCCGGATCATTAACCATAATGGACATCAGCTCGTCGGTATAGCGCGCCTGCTGTGTCACCTGCGTGATCTCGGCGTCGTGAAAGGCCGCGGGATCTGGATACGGGCTGCCGGGGGTACCGCTGCCCTCCTCCACATCTAGCGCGGTGACGGGGCGCGGCTGGAGGCGCCCAGAATCAAGGAGCCTCTGCGCTGCTTCCATCACCGCGCGCGCGGCCGCAGGGTCTTGGTAGTTCGGCAACTTGGCTACGGTCTCCTCTTGCGCGGACGCCACGCTTATCGACGCCCCCGCCGTCAGCGCCCGCGCCTGCTCCGAATCCATGGAAAAGTCATAGCGCAGCTCCGGGTTGGAGTACCCGGTGGTCTGCGGTTTCGAGCCGGTTTGGGCTAAGAGTGCGCCTAGGGAAGCATCGAAGGTGGCGGCCTTGCCTGCCCATTCGGAGTTATCCGCTACCAGCAGCGGGACGGGCATTGCGTGCTCGCTTGTCCCGGAGGCCGGCGCGGTCAGATGCGTGCTGAGCGGGGCGCCGAGGATGCGCTCGATGGTGGCCGCGCCCTGCTCGACGGCCTCGTGGGTGAGCCACTCGTTTCCTACTTTGGCGACGGCGTCGGTATCCGCGTTGGCCCATGGCATGAGCATGCGGCAGTCCACCTTCTTGAGCTTCTCTAGCCACGCGGCGGCGTCTTGGGCACCCGCGCCCGGTTCACCGCGATCGGAATCGGACTGGGTGAACCAGGAGTCGCGCAGGCGGGTGGGGCGTTTGGCGATAGATGGGCGGGTCTCGTTGACGGTGTAGCCGGCGGACATGCGGTCGGCGGCGTCGACAAGCGCGGGGTCCAAGGCCACGCAGCCGGAGCCGTGCAGATCATGCTTCAGGTAGGCATCGAGCAGCTGATCGAGGCGCCCGCCCGGCGAGAGCTGCTCTGCCAGCTGCTCGCTTTCTAAGATGAGCTCCTCGCCGCCGGTATCACCTGGAACCACGTCCACTTGGGCGGTGATGGGATAGACCAGGGAAAAGGAATGCTCGCCCTCCTCTTCGGCATCCGGCTCTTCTCCTTGGAAATCCAGGATCGTCCGCTCCTCCGCGAAACTGGCCGCTTGGCCGTCGCGGGTGCCGGTCAAGGTAAACAGGAGCGGGTACGCGCCGGGCTCCGTGATGGCCAGGGTCGAGTCCTCCCCCAGAGCGGTGGGCACCTTGACGGTGACGTCGCGGCTCTCCCCCGGTTGGAGCGTCCCTGCGCCGAGCGAGGCCCCATAATAAGGAAAGGATCCTGCGGCCAGCTCTTGGCGGGCCTGCGTAGTGGAGGTCACGGCAGTGCTGCGGCGGGAGGTGATCTGAAGATCATCAACGGCGCTCTCGGTTGGGTTGTGGATGCGCAGCTGCAGCTCCAGCGTCTCCCCTACCCGCGCCTCGCTCGCGCTGAGCAGGCTTAGCTCCAGCTCATCAGGTCCGCGGGAGCCGAGCCAGTAGTGGGAGTCGGTGATCCCAGTATCGAGGGTTTCCGCCTGGGCCACGGGGACGGTGCAGCCCACCGCCAAGGCCGCGATGGCCGCCGCTGCGCGCCAGCTCACCGCGGGGTCGCCTTTCCTTCGGCAGCTTCCTTTCGCGCGAGATCCGGAAGAAGGTCGTGGGCGATGCGCGCCAGCTTGCGCTCGTCGGCATAGGCCAGGTGCTCGATGAGCTCGGAGACCGGGATCCAGGACACCTCCGTGACCTCCGGGTCCTCGTCGTTCATGATGCCATCGACAAAACGCAGCAGGTGATGGTGCACGGTCTTGTGAATGCGCACGCCATCGGAGACGAACCAATAATCAATCATGCCCAGGTCCGCGAAGACCTCGCCGTGGATGCCGGTCTCCTCCCAGACCTCGCGCTCGGCGGTCAGCTCCTTGGCTTCGCCGTTTTCCACATGTCCCTTCGGCATGGACCACAGCAGGCGCCCGCGGCGGTCCAGCCTGCCGATGAGCGCCACATAGATCTGTGAGAGGTCTACGTTGCCGTCCTCGTCGACGGCCTCCGCCAATCCGGACACGACGAGTCCGCCCGCGGACGTCTCATCCCGCGTGGTCATGCGGTTGGTGGACGTGCGCTGGGGGCGTCCCGTGCGGTGGTTCCGGTGGCCCGCGCCCCGTCGGCGGCGGCGCTTGGACCCTGGCGTGTTCTTAGTCATCCCTGCTAATCGTAGTAGACTTCGATCCGTGAATTTTCAGGACACTCAGCTAATCGGCGTTCTCGCCCGCGCGGACGCCACCGTCGCCCGGCTCAGTGGCCTCTTAAGCGGCCTGGTGGAACGCTTTGCGCTTCACGACGCCCCCCTCTACCTCGTCGGCGGCTCCGTCCGCGACGCGCTGCTCGGCCGCCTGGGCAACGACCTCGACTTCACCACTCCGGCCCGGCCCGACGTGGTCTATTCCATTCTTGAGGAGTGGGCGGAGACGGTGTGGGATACCGGCATTGACTTCGGCACGGTCTCGGCGGCCTATAAGGGCCAGCAGATCGAGATCACTACGTTCCGCTCAGATAGCTATGACGGGCAGTCCCGCAACCCCGAGGTCATGTACGGCGATACCCTCGAGGGCGATCTCGTGCGCCGCGATTTCAAGGTCAACGCCATGGCCATCGAGCTGCGGCCCGACGGCACCCGCGAATTCCACGATCCGATGGGCGGTCTCGAGGACTTGGCGAATCGCATCCTCGATACCCCAGATGCGCCGGAGATTTCCTTCCACGATGATCCTCTCCGCATGCTCCGTGCTGCGCGTTTTGCGGCGCAGTTGGAGTTTGACGTCGCCCAGCGCGTGCGCGATGCCATGACCGACATGGCGGGCGAAATCCAGCGCATCACCGTGGAGCGCGTGCAGGTGGAGCTCAACAAGCTCATCTGCGGTGTCGCGCCGTGGAAGGGTATTGACCTGCTCGTTGACTCCGGGATTGCTGATTATGTTTTTCCGGAGATCCCGGCGTTGCGCATGGCTCCCGACGAGCACGCGCAGCACAAGGACGTGTACGCGCACTCGCTGACCGTACTGCGCCAAGCCATGGAGCAGGAGGAAGACGGTCCCGATCTCATTCTTCGGTGGGCCGCCCTGCTCCATGACATTGGCAAGCCGGATACCCGCGATACCACCGACGGCAAGGTGAGCTTCCACCACCACGAGGTGGTGGGCGCCAAGCTCACCCGTAAGCGCCTGCGCAAGTTGAAGTTCCCCAAGGCCACGACCGAGGACATCGGCCAGCTGGTCTACCTGCACATGCGCTTCCACGGTTTCGGAGATGGCCAGTGGACCGATTCCGCCGTGCGCCGCTACGTCACCGATGCCGGCGATCTCCTTCCGCGCCTGCACAAGCTCGTTCGCGCTGACTGCACCACCCGCAACGAACGCAAGGCCCGCCGCCTGCAGCGCACCTACGATCAGTTGGAGGAGCGCATCGCGGATATCGCCGCCAAGGAGGATCTTGCACGCGTGCGCCCGGATCTCGATGGCAACGAGATCATGGAGATCCTCGGCCTTGAACCCGGCCCCGAAGTGGGCCAGGCCTGGTCTTACCTCAAGGAGCTCCGCCTCGAAGAGGGGCCCCTCGAGCGCGAGGTGGCTATTGCGAAGCTGCGCGAGTGGTGGAATTCTAGATAGGGATGTACGCAGACAGACTTTTCAACGCCCTCGAGCGCAACGATCCCGCCCCTGGCCAGCTCCTTGTGGCGGCGCCCGACATTCTCACGCCCCACTACAACCGTTCCGTCATTCTCATCACGGAGCAGCACGCCGGGCGCACGTATGGCGTGGATCTAACCAACCGCTCCGAGGTCGCCCTCTTCAACGTCATGCCGGAATGGGTACCCGTAGCGGCCAAGCCGCAGGCCCTCTATATCGGCGGCCCGCACAACCAGCAGGCGGCCATTGGTGTGGCGCTGACCCGCCAGGGCGTGGACATTGAGAAAGAGCCTTCGCTGAATCGCCTCGCCCCGCGCGTGGCGCTCGTCGATCTGCGCGTGAGCCCGGAGGACGTCACCGATCTGGTGGAGGGTATGCGCTTCTTCGCTGGTTTCTTTGAGTGGGGCCCGGGCGAGCTGGATGAGGAAATTGACCGCGGCGAGTGGTACGTGGCCCCCGCCCTGCCCCAGGACGTGGTCTCCTCTGGCTCGACCGATACGTGGTCGGACGTCATGCGCCGCCAAGCCATGCCCCTGCCGCTGTTTGCGACCTTCCCGCGCTACATCGATGAAGATAATTAGAGCTCTTCGCTTCTCCCTGCGCTAACATCTCTGCCATGCGCGCGGAGATCATCAAGGCTATACGGACTTGCATGCCCATCGCCGTGGGGGTGGTGCCGCTGGGTCTCGCCTTCGGCGTGCTCATGGTCCAGACCGGCTTCGACTGGTGGTGGACCCCTATCTTTTCCATCGTTATTTACGCTGGCTCGATGGAGTTTCTTGCTATTTCCATGGTGACCGGCGGCGTGACGCCCGCCGTCGCCGCGCTCACGGGTTTCATGGTCAACTTCCGGCACATCTTTTATGGATTGACCTTCCCACGCGATCAGATTTCGGTGCGCCTCGGTCGCGCCTATTCCACGTACGCGCTTACCGACGAATCCTATGCCGTCCTCTCCGCCTTTCCCCGAGACTCTCGCCCAAGTGGCGCCTTCGTCTTCACGGTGCAGCTGTACTGCCAAGTGCTGTGGGTCGGTTCCGGCATCGTCGGCGCGGTGGCCGGTCAGGCAATCCCGCCCTCTGTGAAGGGACTGGAGTTTGCCCTCGTCGCGCTGTTCATCGTCCTTGCTATCGATTCTTTCCAGAACAACAAGGACTACTCGCTTCCCCTGTCCGCAGCGGCCCTGGGAATCCTCGCGGGCTTTGTATTTCCCGGACAGCTGCTCATGGTGGCGCTGAGTGCTTATTTCTTGCTCTTGGTGGTGCGCTACCTCTCTCCGCGTATCGATAACGCACTGATTCTGCGGAGGGAGGCGTCATGCCAGCCGGAGTAACCCTAGCCAGCATATTCGCCGTGCTGATCCCCGTCGGGATTGTGACCGTCGTGCTGCGTTGGCTTCCCTTCGCCTTCGTGAAGGCCCTGAAGGGTAGCCAGTTCATCAGCATGCTCGGGTTCACCATGCCGGTCGGCGTGATGACAGTTCTGGTGGTCTATACCTTATTCGGTCAAGCCCGCGATACGGGAAGCATTGTTGCTCCCTTCGTAGCCGCCGCTGTGACCGCCGCGTTGCACCTGTGGCGCCGCAATTCCGGTCTTTCCATCTTCGGCGGGACGGCCTTCTACATGGTGCTGGTGAATCTCGTACTGTAGCGCGGGTGCTCTAAAAGTCGCCGAATAGCGCGATGGCCTCGGTCCACAGGGAGTGGAACTGGAAGGCGTCGATAAGCTCGGCGTCGATGTCGGGGAACGTGTCGTAGGTGTCAGGGTGCGGCACCACTTGCTGTGGGATGTTGGCGTCACCCACCGAGGCGGTCGGCGTTGCGGCGCCGACGATGGCGTCATTCGGCGCGAGGGCAATCATGCGCAACATGGAGCACGCCTCGTTGCTGATTTCCTCGAGTTCCGCGATGTGGATGGCGGTGCCGACCTCTGGGACAGTCATGGTGGTGCGAACGTAAAGCTTTTTCATGTGGTCTCACTCTACCCGCGAATAGCGAGCCGCCATAGACGCGCAAATCATCAATTGCACCTGGTGGTAGATCATGAGCGGGAGGATGAGAAGCCCCAAAGACGTGCCACCCGAGGCGAAGATCACCGAGGCCATGGGCAGGCCCGTGGCCAAGGACTTTTTCGAACCGCAGAACTGGATGGCGATGGTGTCTTCTCGGTCGAAGCCCAGTTTTCTGCTCACCACTTTGGTCAGCCAGAGCATGAAGAAGACGAATGCAGTTGAGAACACAATCTGGAACAGAATCTGCCAGACGCTAATCGACGCCCATATCCCGTCCATCATTCCCTTCGAAAAGGCGGCGTAAACAACCATCGCGATGGAGCCGCGGTCCACCACTTTGGTGGCTTTGCTGGCTGCGACTTTTCCTACCCACTTTCTTGTTAATTGCCCGAGCACGAAAGGCAGAAGCAGAAGCACGGAAATCTCGAGGAAGACGGAGCTATCGATGTGGATGCCGTCGCCGGCCCCCATGAGGGTCATGACGAGTAACGGTGTGAGGACAACGCCGGCGAGGTTAGACACTGATGCGGAGACGATCGCTCCAGGAACGTTGCCGCGCGCGATGGACGTGAAGGCTACCGATGACTGGACCGTTGATGGAACTAGGGTGAGGTAAAGAATGCCCAGGTATAGATCGGTTGGGATGAAAGCCGTGAGCGGACGTAGTGCGAGACCGATGATCGGATACACCACGAAGGTAAAGACCAAAATGGTCAGATGGAGTTTCCAATGCTTGACGCCGTTGATCGCCTCGCGCGTCGACAGCCGGGCTCCGTAGAGAAAGAAGAGGACGGCAATTGCGATGTTCGTGAGGACGTCGAAGGTATCCGCAAAGCTGCCTCGCGCGGGAAGAACGATGGCGACCGCAACGGCGCAGAGGATGAGGACAATGAGGGGATCGAGTCTTTTGAGGCGCTCAAGCATATAACAGAGTGTAGACGCACCCCCACCGTTTCACGTGAAACATCGGTTTGAGCGAAGCGGCCCGAAGCTTCGACCGTGCGTTAGGCGGTGACGTTGCGTACCGTTCCCCCGTCATTCTCCACGCCGTACTCCGTGAGCGGTTTGGCGCTGGGACCGCCGGTCACTTCGCCGGTGCCGAGGTCAAAGCTGGAATAGTGGCTGGTGCAGGTGGCGGTCATGCCCTCGATTTTTGTAATGAGGGATCCCTGGTGCGGGCAGGTTTGGGAGTAAGCTTTGAACTCCCCTTCCGTGGGTTGAGCAAAGATCACCTTGTCCACGATGATGGCTGATCCAACGGGAATATCCGTCGCGGCTATTTCGGCGGTAGGTTCTTTGCCGCAGGCGGCGAGATAGGCACCAGCGAAGGTGGTGGCAGTACCGAGGAGGAAGAGGCGGCGGGAACACGTAGTCATGGTGCTTACTCTATCTGATCGGCGTGTTCCATAGTGTGAGGTATAGCGTTCTTAACTGAGTTTGCCATCCCACACAGGTAACTCCTCTTCCCTACTGCCGCCGAAATCGTAGGATCCGTACGATGTACCGACATCGCTATAGATGATCCCTGGCGAAGCCACGTGGCGTCCGCTCCGTAAATCATTCGTGAAGGCATAGGTTGCCCCAGCGCTCAGAACACTAATGCTGAGTGCGGCTGCGGCGATGATTCGGATTGCTCGGGTGTTAACGCTTTTCTTCATGCCATCCATAGTGCGCCGTAGGTTAAAGGTTGTCACGAGACGATGCCGGCTTCCCACTAAGTTGGCGTTGAGTTCCCAGTCATCTTTCAGACTGGGTTCGGTATACAAAGGGCCATTCCAATGGTGAGTATCGCCCACCATTGGAATGGCCTTTGGAATAATAATGTTAGTGACGAAACGCGAGCAATCAAGATGTCACTATAATAACGTCACTGTACGTTATTGATTGCTAGCGAGGATTGCTGTTATCGGCACGCTTTGCGGCAGCACGGGCCGCGGAGACGTCGACAGTCGGTGCCTCTCCCCCGCACCCACCGTCGCCACAGTTGCAGGATTCACCGCAACCCTCATCCTCTTTGTGGGCTTGGTCCCAGAGATACGCCGCGCGGGCGCCCATATTGGAACCGACCGAGAGTGCGAGAATAGCTACAACGAACGTGAGTGCTGGGATCAACCACATCCAACCCTCGGCCCTCAGCGCGATGATTCCGCCAAACACTAAAGCGACGCCGGCGAGGAACCAGAACGGTCCTGCAACGGCGTGGGCATTATCCCAAGCTTCCTTAGTCTTGCGGATCTCCGCGAGGCGCAAACCGACGACGCTATTACCCGGGAGCTTCCGGAGCGAGGCTAGGCCGCCGACGACGACAAAGATGGCGGCCACGATGAGGAAGATGATTCCGACTACGAGCATGCCCATAGTCTATCCCGCCCCATAGTTAGGGAGAAAGTCAGTTCAATTTATTCGCACGCTGCTGTAATATACATTTCGTGTCGCTTGGTAGATATTAAAGACTTTATTATCGAGCGAACTGATCAGCGTGGTAGCAACCATAGAAAAGATTCAATCATGACATTTAAGAGTGTTCTCAACTCTCTGTTGTTCAAGATTATCGTCGCGATAGTCTTGGGCATCATCGTTAGCCAGTTTGCCCCGGAATGGTTTGGCAGGGCTTTCGCAACCTATAACGGCCTGTTTTCAAACTTCCTCGGCTTCTTCATTCCAGTCCTTATCCTTGCTCTCGTGGCCCCGGCAATCGCAGGCCTTGGGCGTGGTGCCGGTAAGTGGTTGGGCATTACTGCGGGAATTGCCTACGGCTCGACTATCGTGGCAGGGCTTATCGCATACGGCTTGACCCAGGTCCTCTACCCCACTTTGCTGGCCGGACAAACGCTCAATACCGAGGTTTCTGACATCGATGCGGGAGCTCTCGAGCCGTACTTTACGGTTGAGATGCCAGCGCCTTTCGAAGTGATGACGGCGCTGCTGCTGTCCTTCTGTATCGGCGTAGCCATGACGACTGTGAAGTCGGACAATCTTTACGCAATTACGAAGGAATTTGAGAACGTCGTCATCAAGGTCATTTGGGGTTTCGTGATCCCCCTTCTGCCGATCTACATCTTCGGTATGTTCCTCTCCTTGGGTATGAATGGAAATATCGGTACCGTGCTGATCGCCTTCACTAAGGTGCTTTTGCTCGCGGTTGTGATGACCTTGGTCTACCTGGTCCTGCAGTACATTATCGCTGGCGCGATTGCGGCCAAGAATCCATTCTCCGCACTGAAGAACATGGCCCCGGCGTACTTTACTGCGTTGGGTACTTCTTCCTCTGCGGCTACTATTCCGGTCACTCTCGACGCCGCACTGAAGAATGGAATCTCTAAGCCGGTGGCAGGTTTTGTGATTCCGCTTTGCGCTACGATTCACCTTTCTGGTTCGATGATCAAGCTCACCCTGTACGCTTTCGCGATCGTGTACATGGCTGATGGCATGGAGGCTGACCTTGGGAAGGCCCTTGGCTTCATCTTGCTGTTGGGCATCATGATGGTTGCTGCTCCTGGCGTCCCGGGTGGCGCAGTGATGGTCGCGGTCGGACTTCTGCAAGCGAATATGGACTTTGATGACTCGATGGTCGCATTGATGATTGCCGCCTACATCGCTATTGACTCCGTGGGTACCGCCGCAAACGTTACTGGCGACGGCGCCATCGCCATGATCGTCGACCGCTTCGCGCGCGATAAGATTGAGGGCCTAGAGGCCGAGGCAGATGCCGAGGCTGCTGACGAAGAGCTTAGCAAGGCCTAAGTTTCACGTGAAACCCTGAAGCTTCTACTCCCCCTTTTCCGACATGATATCCGCTATGGATAGTTGGGCGAAGGGGGATTTTTCTTGCCCTAATTTCGGAGAGTGTGCGCAGCCGTGTAGGGGGGTGTTCCTATATAGTTTGTCAACCTCGTGGGTGGATTAGCCGGGGTTGATTTTTCAGCCGGGGTTGTTTGGCCGTGTTGTTTTCTGGCATGGCTGTTAGCCGACTGGGGTTTCCCAGTCGGCTATTTGGTTCTTGGGGTTTAGGCTGCTTTGACTTCCTGTGATTGGTCGGGGTCGCGGTAGTACTCGTGGTTGCTCATCATGGCGTATAGGACGTTGAGCCGTCTGCGGGCTAGCGCTACTACTGCGGCGTTGTGTCTCTTGCCTTCACGGCGCTTTCGTTCATAGAATTGCCGTGAACGCTCGTGGAATCTGATGGATGCAAAAGATGATTGCCATAGGGCGTTCTTTAATTTTTTATTGCCAGCTCTGTTCAGTGAGTTCGACATGATTGAGGTTCCGGACTGATTCGTTCGGGGTGATAAGCCAGCGTAAGAGGCTAGGTGCCCAGCTGTCGGGAAGTCGGACATGTCGCCCGCGGTCATGAGAATTTGGGCAGCCGTCTTCGGCCCGATTCCTGGCATGGATAGCAGGATTTGAGTGTGGGGGATGTCGTTGATGAGCTCGATGACTTCCTGCTCGATTTGTTTGCGGTGCTCGAGTTTTAAAAGCGCGTCCTTCGCCGACATTGCTACGCCCATTTCGGCATATTGTGCACCAGCAATGGCGACTGTTTGCTCAGAGATGGCAGCGAATATGGCATCGATGACGGGCTCGGGATTGCGTGCCTTATAGCGTCGAGCGAAGGCAGCTGCTTTGGCTTTTCCGAGGCGCTTTTTTTTGGTGGGCCCGCCGTAGCGTGCAAGTAGGTGCAGAACCCATTTGCGGTGGATTATCTGGCCGCGAAGGGCTTGTTCGAATTGCGGGTAGCAGCCAACTAGTGCACTTCGAATCTGATTGATGAGCCTGGTGTAGGAGCGTGCTAAGTCTTCGTCGATGCCGTTGAGGACTTTCAACTGGAGGAAGGCTTCTTCGACGCGGTCGACACTGCGGAGGGATTCCGGAAGGTTCTTTGCAGCGTGGGCGATGATATATGCATCCCGGATATCAGTTTTGGCATTACCAGCGTGGATACGTGAGAGTTGACGCATAGCCAAACCTGGAAGGTAGCGAACGTCGATTCCGATATCTTGGGCAACTGCGACAGTTAGTCGACCAATGTTATTGGGCTGGTCCACGACGACAAGGACCTTGTGGTCGTTTGCGATAAACGTTGAAAAGAGTGTGCGCAGGGATTTTTCGTTTTGGTTGATGCGCTTTGATAGTACTTGGGTACCGTCGATATCTAAGACGCAAGCGTGGTGAAAGTATTTGCCAACGTCCATGCCGATGACATAGTCGTAGGTCATGCCGGACCTCCTAGCGAATTGAACGAGTATGAGACTTATTTCATCGCTGGTGGTCGGACATACTTCACGCTGGCATCCACATTACTTTGAGACCTCACACATCCTGTGTGGGTCAGGTTCCTATTAGCAGTCTGGAGTATGTCACTGCCTTCGGCGGCATCACCCCCCGGATCATTTTCAGACAGGGACGAAAACAAGCCATACCGAAGCCAGCGACTAGTTCCACTGCCACAAGGCAGAAGGAACGCAGATAAACATAGCCTGCCCCAGCATGGGGCTAGGAGTACGAATCCTGGGCTCCTTCAAGCGGAACTGCTAACAACGTAATGGGGCTAGTGGCCCGATGCGTAGACTGCGGTTCTGGCCGTGGCGGTTCGGGCCTAAGCCCCATTTTCTTGGGAGAGGTCTTGCGCCTTATTGTTAGAACAGGTATTCTATAGATGGGTGTGGGGGAACGAATTGTTCCGCAAATTTAGGGGTGCAGCTACCCATGGCAACCACAGCACAATCATCTACGTCACTTCCCACCGCATACTTTTCCCACTCAAATCCGCATGATCCTGAATGCATGGCTGGTCAGCTCATGCGCAGAATCGAGTACGAATTCTGGTCAGGCATCCAACCACCACTCGATGAGGACTCCGATACCGCCTTTATGCGCATCGGGCAAAAGACCGGAAAATCTCCGGCTCACGTTGCGCGCAATGTCATGGCGCTGATCCGTCTTGATGAAATGCCGAAGCTGCGTGCCCTGCAGAAGGCGGACTTTTTACTGGACATGCAGATGCTAGTTGCTATCGATCAGGTGATGGCAAAGCTTGGCAATCCGACGGCGGCTGTTATAGCGGAAGTGGATGAGAAGCTATCCGTCTGGTTAACGCCGACCAAGCCGAATCAAATCTTTCCCTCAGTAGAGAAGATACGGCGCAAGGTTAGAGACATCTGCAAGGTGCTCGATGACTCTGTATCCTTCCGTGACAAGCGCAAGAAGAATCGCTACTCTCTTCTCACCCGCGGGGAACGTGGGTTAATCGAGCTAGAAGTGGATAGCAACGTGGGTGTCGTCATCCACGAAACCATCAAGTTGGCAGCAAAGGAACACGGCGTCTCCATGGCCGATGCGCTGGTACTGCTCATTACCGGCAAGATCGAGCCAGAGGCGGGTAAGGTCGTCGTCCACGAATACAAGGCAAAAGACGTCGAGGGTGCGCCGGTCTATGTCCAAGGACATGGGTGGAACGGCGAGGGCGTTCCGGCTTCGAAGACCGTGAGGCGCGATTTCACCACTGCCCCGGAAGCTTGTCAGGGCTATCAGCCTTCAGAATTCACGCGAAAGTATGTCGAGGGCCGCGACGGTACGTGCCGGGCACCTGGTTGTAATCGTCCTGCATGGGCCTGCCAGTTGGATCACCGGATTAACTACGCGGATGGAGGCCCGACGCATCCGGATAACATGGTGGCCCTGTGCCAGCACCATCACAATATGAAGACCGACGGGCGGGCCTTTTACATCCTGGATCCCGTAACCGGCGATGTCGTGTGGCTGTACGAGGACGGAACCTGGGCGGTCACGGAAGCGACCGGCCCATTGGCACCAGCCTCGAAGATGTGGGCCCGGACCATTGCGGAAGACGTCGTTGCTCACCGTCGCAAGATGCACGAAGCCGCGCAGGCTCTGAAGGTGGAAATGGATAACGGAACCATGGTCGAAGTATTCGACATGACTGATCCGGCAGATCGCTACACGAATGGCGGAGAGGAGATTCCCTTCTAGGGAAGCGTTTCACGTGAAACGGCCCCCTTCCGCCCTGCCGCGCGTAGGCGCGGATTTTGACGGAAAGAGGCCGTTGTGATTTGAACTTAGCTAGGACTGCTTCTGCCTGGTGGCTGCCTTCATGGTGGAGACGAAGTCGGTGACCGCAGCGGCGAGAGTGTCGTTCGGGCGGTTGTCATCGTCGAGGTGGGCATCAACGACATTGGCCAGAGCGGAACCGGTGATTGCTCCCGCAGCGCCGGCAGCAATGGCGTCGGCAACGTGTTGCGGGGTGGAGATTCCAAAGCCAAGGAGAATCGGTGCACCTCCGAAACGTTTCACGTTTCCCACTACGTCAGCGAGCCCGCGGGTCTCCGACTCCTTCTCGGTGCCGGTAACACCGTCGCGGGAAATCGCGTAGATATAGCCCTTGGAATACTTCGCTACGCCCTCGAGGGTTTTCTCGGAGGCTTGTGCTGGTGCGATGAAAATAGGATCGATTCCTGCTTTGTCGGCTGCGGCGACGAAGGGGGCGCCTTCGCGAACAGGGATATCGGGAAGCAGGATGCTATCGGCGCCGGCCTCGTGAAACTCGGAATAGAAGGTCTCTAGCCCGCGGGTGAAGGGCACGTTGCCGTAGATAAGCATGCCGATGGGCAGGTCCGGGAATTCACTGCGGATCTGACGGATCTGCTCGATAGCGGAATCCACCGTCGCACCGCCGGCGAGCGCGCGAATGTGGGAGGCCTGGATCGTTGGGCCGTCGGCGACAGGATCCGAGAACGGGACACCTAGCTCGAGAGCGTCGGCGCCACCGGCGACAGCCGCGCGGACGATGGTGAGGGCGGTCTCGGGATCGGGATCGCTGAGCATGATGAAAGGAACGAAAGCGCCTTCACCGCGTGCGGCGAGGGTGGAGAAGAGTTTCTCGTAACGGCTCATTACTTGTCCTCCGTGATCTTGAGTTCGGGGTGCTCGCTAAGGGTTCGGCGGACGTGGTCGATGTCCTTGTCGCCGCGCCCAGAAAGGGAAACGAGGATGGTGATGTCTTCATCCTTGCGCTTGAGTGCGTAGGCCAGCGCGTGTGAGGATTCGAGGGCGGGGATGATGCCCTCGCGGCGGCTAAGGAGCTGGAAGGCTTCGAGGGCTTCTGCGTCGGTGATGCCAACGTAGGTTGCTCGCCCCGTCTTAGCAAGGTGTGCGTGCTGTGGACCGACGCCCGGGTAGTCGAGGCCAGCGGAGATGGAATAGGATTCCTCAACTTGCCCGTCGGCATTGCGCATGAGGTAGGAGCGGGCGCCGTGGAGGATGCCGATGGTGCCGTTGTTGATGGTGGCGCCGTGGTGCCCGGAATCGAGTCCCTCTCCCCCGGGCTCCGCACCGACGAGTTCGACAGACTCCTCGTCGATGAAATCAGCAAACATGCCAATGGCGTTGGAGCCGCCGCCGACGCACGCGACGACGAGATCCGGCAAGCCGCCGGTCCGCTCGAGCATCTGGGCCTTCGCCTCTTCGGAGATCACCTTGTGGAATTCGCGGACGATCGTTGGGAAGGGGTGGGGTCCGGCCGCGGTGCCGAGGAGGTAGTGGGATTCGTGGAATGTGGCGGTCCAATCACGGAGCGCTTCGTTGACGGCGTCCTTGAGCGTGCCGGAACCAGAATCCACGGGAACCACCTTCGCGCCCATCAGCTCCATGCGGTAGACGTTGGGCTGCTGCCTCTCGACGTCCTTAGCGCCCATGTAAATCACGCAGTCGAGATCAAGCAAAGCGCAGGCGAGGGCGGTCGCCGTGCCATGCTGTCCGGCGCCGGTCTCGGCGATGATACGGGTCTTCCCCATCCGCTTGGCCAGGAGCGCTTGGCCGATCACCTGGTTGGTCTTGTGCGCACCGCCGTGGACGAGGTCTTCCCTCTTGAGGAAGATTCGTGCCTTGCCGCCAAGTTTGGTGGCTTCGGTGAGAGGGGTTGGGCGGCCGAGGTAGTCGCGAAGGTAGCCGGCCAGCTCTTCGCGGAAGGCGGGATCGTTCTGGGCATCGACGAAGGCCTTCTCCAATTGGTCGAGCGCTGGGATGAGGGATTCGGGAACAAATTGCCCGCCGAATTCGCCGAAATATGCGGGTAGGAGGGTCTCCCTGGTGTCCTGTGAGTTAGTCATGGTGTTCCTTTTGGCTAGGGCTTGGGGCAGGTCTTGGTTGGGGATCAATACGTAAAGTGACGAATGGTCTCGAAGGCCTTGGCGATGAGAGCGGTATCCTTCCTACCGTTAACCTCTACGCCTGAATTGATGTCGAGGCCAACGGTACCGACGCGGAGAGCATCCGGTAGGTTGTCGGGACTGAGGCCGCCAGCGAGTAGTGCCTTCTTCTTTACGCCGTCCGGAACCGTAGTCCAGTCGAAGGATGTGCCGGTGCCGCCGGCGCCGGAGTCGAGGATGAGTTTGTCGGCGGCGTCGGCAAGCGCGGAGGCAAGGGCGGGGCCATGGGGCGCCGTCATGTCGATGGCGCGCCAGACCTGGCGCTCCCCCGCTACGGCGCGCACTGACTCAATGAGTTCCAGCTCAGCCTCGGTGCTTCCTTGGTAAGGCGCGTGGAGTTGTAGGGCGGCGATGCCGTCGAAGGCAAGCTCCTCCCAGCCGGAGGTGCGGCGAGAGACCGCGACGTAGTTGAGGTCGGGTTCGTGGGCGATGATGTCGAGCGCGGTTTCACGTGAAACATTGCGCGGGGAGGCCCCCTCGAAGATGAATCCTCCGTAGACGGCACCGGCGGCACGGGCGGCCTGGGCCGCTGACCACGTCGTGAGGCCGCAGACCTTGTTTTGGCCATAGACCAGCTCACGGGCGGCCCGGTCGATATCGGGCGTGCCGGTGAGCTGGGAGCCAACGAGGAAGGCATTGGCATGAGAGCCCAGACGTCGAACGGTCTGGTTGTCGCGGATGCCCGACTCGGAGACGATGACCTTGCCAGAAGGAACGTGGTGCGAAAGGCGCTCGGAGCGAGTGAGATCGATGCTGAGGTCGTGGAGGTTGCGGTTGTTAATTCCGATCACGTCGATGCCAAAGGCAGTGGCGCGGGCGACCTCCTCCTCGGTGATGGCCTCGGTGAGGACATCGAGCCCAAGGGAATCCGCCAGCTGCTTGAGTTCCGCGTAGGTGTCGTCATCGACGATCGACATCATGAGCAAAATGGCGTCGGCGCCGAAATAGCGAGCGGCGTAGACCTGAATGGGGTCAACGATGAAGTCCTTACACAAGACAGGTAGGTGCGTGGATAGAGCCACGGTCTGCAAGTGGTCGTAGTCGCCACCAAAACGATCCGGCTCGCACAGCACCGAAATGGCCGAAGCGTAGCGCGAGTACACCCGTGCGATGGCCCCGGGCTCGTAGTGCTCACGAATCAGCCCCAGCGACGGAGAGGCAGACTTGCACTCCATGATGAAGCGGTTGGTGCCGCGGAGCGCATCGTAGAAGGAGCGCTCCGAGCGCGGGAGGGAAGCTAAATCAACGTGCGCCAGGCGCTCACGGATAGCGGCCAGGTGCGTGCGGCGCTTGGCGACGATCCCCTCAAGCACGGTCGGCAGAGCCATAGTTCGCCTCCTCGTGCTTCTTCAGCCATGCGGCCACGGTGCCATCCTTGATGAGCTGGTCGGCATGCGCGACGCCCTCCTGAATGGAGTCAGTTGTGCCATTGAGATAGAACATCGCGCCGGCGGTGGCGGCGATCGCATCGTGGTGAGCGGGCTTGCCGGTGCCGGCGAAGACGGCGCGCAGGGCCTCGGCGTTTTCTTTGCCGTTGCCGCCGGCGAGGTCAGCTAGCTCGTGGCGGGAAATGCCGAGGTCCTCCGGGGTGAGTTTGTAGTGGGTAATGGTGCCGTCGCGAAGCTCCCAGACCTGGGTGGTGCCGTGGACAGCGATCTCATCGGTACCGGCACCGTGGACGACGAGCGCGCGTGTGCGGCCAAGATCCTTGAACACCTCAGCAATGAGCTGGCCCTGTTCGGGGTTGGCGATGCCCATGATCTGGAACTCTGGGTGGCCTGGGCTGAGCAGCGGGCCCATGGTGTTGAAGAGTGTGGAGACGCCAAGGCCCTTGCGAACCGGTTGCACGTGGGCAACCGCCGGGTTGTACGCGGGGGCGAAGAGGAACGTGAAATTCGAGGCCTCGAGTTGGCGGACCGCGCGGTCCGGATCGAGATCAAGCGGAATGCCGAGGGCCTCAAGGACGTCCGCGGAGCCCGACTTGGAGGATACGGAGCGGTTGCCGTGCTTGACCATCTTGACCCCGCCGGCGGAGGCGACGAGGGATGCGCCGGTGGTGACGTTGATGGTGTTCGCGCCATCGCCACCGGTTCCCGCGGTATCCATGAGGCCCTTGCCGGTAACCGGGAAGGGGCGGCCGGCGTTGAGGAAGGCGCGGGCGGCGCCGGCTACATCGGCGAAGGTCTCGCCGCGCGTACGGATGTGGGTAAGGAGGGCGGCGATATGGATGTCGTCATACTCCCCCACCGTCAGCGGGGTGAAGACCTCGATTGCTTCCTCGAGGGTCGGTTCGGAGATATCGAGGAATTCCTGCAGTGTCTTGAGGGCGTGGTTATTGGTCATTACTTGGCTCCTTCCATGGTGGGCAGAGAAGAAAGTTGTTCAATGCAGCGTTCGATCATGATGGGGCCGGTCGGAGTTAGCACCGACTCCGGGTGGAACTGAAGGCCGAGGGCCATGCCGTCGAGGGTTTCCGCCGCCATCGTGACAGGGCCGATGTCGGTCTCCGTCTCCGCGAGGCTGCGCATCTGGGTGGGAATGCTCGCGCAGCCCAAGGAGTGATAGCGCGCAACGGGGACGAGGCGGCCCACGTAGTTCGGATTATCTGGCTCGGAATCAGTAGTGAGCCCTTGGAAGAGCGGGTGCTTCGCGCCAGCGTCGGTCAGCGTCATGGGCACAGAGGAACCGTGGACTGGGCCGCAGGGCTCGACGGTGCCGCCGAAGTACTCGAGCAGCGCCTGGAAACCCAGGCAGATGCCGAGGATAGGGATGCGGCCGAGGGAGGCGTCGATAAGCTGCATCATCGATCCGGCGTCGCGCGGATGGCCGGGGCCCGGCGAGAGAATGATGATATCGGGCTGGGCGGCGAGGACCTCCTCCACCGGCACCGTATTACGGAAGACGGTGGTGTTATACCCGGCGAGGGCGTCGACGAGGTTGTAGACGAAGGAATCGTGGTTATCAATGAGGACGACGTGCGGGTTCATCGGATGACCTCCAGGGATGCGTTGTGTGCCTGGGCGATAGCGCTGAGCACCGCGTAGGCCTTGTGGACCGTTTCATCGGCTTCGGATTGGGGGATGGAATCGCGCACGACTCCCGCGCCGGCCTGGACGACGGCCGTGCCATCCTTGACGTAGGCGGAACGGATGACGATGCAGTTATCCATCGAGCCATCGCCGCGCAGGTAGCCGATAGCGCCACCGAAGGAGCCGCGACGAGTGCCCTCGGTCTCACGGATGAGCTCCATCGCGCGCAATTTCGGCGCGCCGGTCAGAGTGCCCATGTTCATGCAGGCGCGGTAGGCGTCGAGGGCGTCGTAATCCTCGTGCAGCGTGGCGACGACGCGGGAGACCAAGTGCATCACGCGGGAGTAGCGGTCCACCTGGAGCAGATCAGCGACCTGTCGGGTGCCGGGGACGGCGACGCGGGCGAGGTCGTTGCGGGCCAGGTCCACCAGCATGATGTGCTCGGAGACCTCCTTGGAATCGGTGCGCATCTCGAGTTCATTGCGGATGTCCAGCTCGTGGGTCGCGCCGCGCGGGCGGGTGCCGGCGACCGGGTAGAGCTGTACCTGCCGGTCGGTGGCCGTGTACTTCAGGTTGGATTCCGGAGAGGCGCCGAAGAGCTCATGCTCGGTGCCGCGCAGGTAGAACATGTACGGCGAGGGGTTGGTCTCACGCAGCGTGCGGTAGGCAGCGAAGGCGTCGGGGCAGTCGAGGCTAAACGCCCGGGAAGGGACCACCTGATAAATATCGCCGGCGTGGACGTTGCCCTGGAGGCGCTCCACGTGGCGTCGAAAAGCAGCGTCGTCGATGGAGGCGCGCGCGGAGATCGTGGTGAGTGGCTGTGGGGGCTGGGGCGTGATGGGCTCGGTGCGGGCGGCGAGGTCGAGCTCCTCCTCGAGCGCCTGCTTGTCGACGCCCCACCCCTCAATCTTCGCGGTCTCCGTCAGGTGGTCCACGGTGAGAACGTGCTCGGCGACGAGAAACTCATAATCGGGGTAGCCGTTGAGTCCGTCGGGAACCGAGGGTAGCTTCTCGAAGGTTTCGACGTAGTCGAAAGCGAAACCGCCACCGATGAAGGGCAGTGATTCACTGGAATACAGTTGGCTGAATTGTAAGGTGCGCAGGATATCCGCGGTGGAGGTGGCGCGGAGGCGGGCGCGCTCATCGTGTTCGGTGGAAAGCTCGAAGCTAAAGGTGGTGCTCTCCTCGCTGTCCTGGCTGATCCTGGAGCGGAAGTCCTGGCGAAGCTCGTCGAGGAGCAGCTGGCCAGCGGATGTTAATGCGGTAGCGGTGACCTCTTGGCCGTGGCAGACGACTTTGAGCGCTGCCTTGGTGATCGCAATGCACGTGAGGTTCTTCTTGGATTCAATGTCCGCGGATTCTAAGAGCAGGGAATCTTGCGGCGTGGCGAGGGCATAAAAGAGCGCACTGGCATCGGGTGTGTACCCGACCTCGCGTTTGGCTGTAAACGGCATACGGTGTCTTTCTTTAACGATATTGTGTGCTGCCGCGAGCTTTTAAAGAGAGCAAAACGCCGAAAAGCCCGCAGCTGCGGGCCTTAAATATGGGAGAACAACGAGGCCCGCGGGTTACGCGCGCCACCACCAAAGGTTAGATATGTTCTTCACATCACTGACTCTAACACCGATACCTTCTGTCGTACAGATAAATGACAGCGGGTACCCCCGTGGGGTTTGGGCGCGGCAGTGCCACCTCGGCGACAGTGATATAGGAAACATGCAGCTTAAGCGTGTGATATAGAACTCTAAAACTGTCACAGTATAGCTTTTGGAGGGCTAAGAGTACCCCCGTGCGGGAAAAATATTCACAAAACTGCTGCTTAAGCGTATGGAAAGAGGCTTAAATAGCGGTCACAACAGTCACTCTAGAGTAGAAAAGGACCGTTATGTTCTCTAAAACTGCTGCTGCTCTCTCCGCTCTCGCTCTGAGCGCCGCCGCCCTCGTGGGATGCTCCTCATCCTCGGACAACGCCGGCGGTGATTCCGGCGGTGGGGACTCCTATTCCATCGGTATCAACCAGCTGGTTCAGCACCCCTCCCTCGACGCCGCGGCGGAAGGCTTCCAGGAAGCCTTCGAGGAAGCGGGCGTGGACGTGGAGTGGGACATCCAGAACGCCAATGGTGAGCAGGGCACTGCGGTGTCCATCTCGCAGCAGATGGCAAACGCTAACCACGACCTCTACCTGGCAATCGCCACTCCGGCCGGCCAGGCCATGAGCAAATCCATCAAGGACAAGCCGCTTCTGTTTACCGCGGTGACGGACCCCGTGGAGGCGGAGCTGGTGGAGTCTCTGGATAAGCCGGGCAAGAATGTCACTGGTACCTCTGACGCCGCGCCCATCGAGGAGCAGGTTGAACTGATTACCCAACTGGTTCCAGATGCCAAGACCGTCGGCGTGGTCTACTCCTCCGCCGAGGTCAACTCCAAGGTGCAGGTGGAACAGTTGGCAGAGGCCGCTAAGCCGAAGGGCATTGAGGTGAAGTCGCAGACGGTGACCTCCGTGACGGAGATCCCGCAGGCCGTAGAGGCGCTGGGCGATGTCGATGCCATCTACGTGCCGACCGACAACATGGTTGTTTCCGGCATTTCTTCGCTCATCAAGGTAGCGAATGACAAGACCATCCCGGTCATCGCAGCGGACTCAGGTGCCGTTGAAGGTGGCGCTGCCGCCACCATCGGTATCGACTACAAGGAACTGGGCCGCCAGACCGGCGAGATGGCGCTGCGCATCCTTCAGGACAGCGAGGACCCAGCCGAGACCCCGGTAGAAACCGCCTCTGAGTACACCTACGTCATTAACGAGGATGCCGTGAAGGCACAGGGCGTTGAGGTACCGAAGGAGATCCTGGAGAAGGCTGAGACGCTGTGATTGGTGCACTCGAGCTAGGGCTCATCTATGCGGTCATGGCCGTGGGCGTCTACCTGACATTCCGCGTCCTTGACTTCCCGGACCTGACCGTCGATGGCTCCTTTACCACCGGGGCTGCGACGGCCGGCGTGCTCATTACGAATGGGGTTAATCCCTTTCTGGCATCGGCCGCGGGCTTTGTCACCGGCTTTATCGCCGGCTGCATCACGGGGCTTCTGCACACGAAAGGCCGCATCGACGGTTTGCTTGCGGGTATCCTCACCATGATTGGTCTGTGGTCCATCAACCTGCGCATCATGGGCAGCGCCAACGTTCCGTTGCTCTCCCAAGATTCGGTGTTTACCCCGCTGGATGCAGTAATGGGGTCGTGGGCCGGGGTGGGCTTGCTCGCCTTGGGTGCGGTGTTGCTCTGCCTGCTGATCGTGTGGTTCCTGTCCACGGACCTGGGACTTTCGCTGCGCGCAACAGGTGACAATCAGCAGATGATCACCTCCTTTGGCGTGTCCACCGATTTCACCAAGATCCTGACCCTGGCCCTGTCCAATGGCCTGGTGGGCCTGTGCGGTGCTCTCATCGCGCAGTACCAGGGCTTCGCCGACATTTCGATGGGTATCGGACTCATCCTGGTTGGTCTGGCATCCGTCATTCTGGGACAAGCGGTACTCCCCCAGTCGCGCTTGTGGATGGCCGTGGTGGCGGTGGCCTTGGGCTCTGTGATCTACCGTCTCATCATCTTCGCTGCGCTTCAGGTAGGCCTTAACCCGAATGACATGAAGCTCATCACGGCGCTGCTGGTTATTGTCGCTCTGCTGGTGCCGCGTATGACGAAGGTGCGCGGGAAGAGGAAGGCCTAGATCATGCTCAAAGTAGATAAGATTTCGAAGACCTTCTTCCCGGGTACGGTCAACGAACGCCGTGCGCTTCGCGACGTCTCCCTGGAACTTGCCTCCGGCGACTTTGTTACTGTCATCGGCTCTAACGGTGCCGGAAAGTCGACGCTGCTGAACTCCGTCGCGGGCCGGCTCATCCCGGATTCGGGAAAGATCTCGATCGACGGCCAGGACGTGACGAGCCAGCCGGAGCACAAGCGTGCAAGGAAGGTCGGGCGCGTCTTTCAGGACCCCATGGCGGGTACGGCACCAAACCTCACGATTGAGGAGAATCTCTCCTTGGCGTACCTGCGTGGCAAGAAGCGGGGCCTCGGTTTGGGTCTCAACTCCGCGCGCCGGGCCATCTTCGTGGAACAGTTGGAATCCCTCGAGCTCGGCCTAGAGAAGCGTCTGGGAACCAAGGTGGGGTTGCTCTCCGGCGGTCAGCGCCAGGCGCTGTCGTTGCTCATGGCCGGCTTCACTAACCCGAAGGTGATGCTTCTGGATGAGCACACGGCGGCCCTCGACCCGCAGCGCGCCGAGCTGGTGACGACACTGACGAAGCGCATTGTGGAGCAAGGTCAGCTCACGACTCTGATGGTGACGCACAATATGGCGCAAGCGCTGCAAGTGGGAAACCGTCTCATCATGATGCATGAGGGAGAGATCATCTATTCCGCTGACGCCGAGCAGAAGGCGAAGCTCACGGTAGAGGATCTCATGGCGGAGTTCGCAAAGATTAAGGGAGCGACCTCCGATAGGACGCTGCTGCAGTAGCATTCCTGCGAGGTTGTTTCACGTGAAACCTAGGTGCTGTGTTCGGCAGCATCTAGGTTTCTTTTGCTAGGTTTCTTTCTTTCTGTGGGGGCTGAGCGGCGGCATTAAAAGAGGGCCCAGCGTTGTGCTGGGCCCCTTTCAGTTTCAAGCTCCTTGAGCTTGAAACCTGACTTAGGCCAATTTAGTGCGGAAGTTCG
>NZ_KV818319.1:0-19273 GCF_001814885.1 Corynebacterium sp. HMSC068G04
ACCCCGCTACGCACCCCGAAACCGGAAGAGCCCCTTTAATTCTTAATTAGCCGGTGCCTGCTGTGCTGGCGCGGTGGCGGAATCGAGTTCGCTCATTGGAACGTCGTGGCCAATGAGGGTGAGCGTCAGTTCCCCAGCCCCAACATCCACGGATTCAAAGGTCAGCTGCTGGCCCGCGAGCTGTTCCTCCATGCCTTCGGCCAAGGCATTCGAGATCGCGGAGGTCGCCTGCTCGGGCAGGTCGAAGCCGAAGAGCGATGCTTCCTTCGCATCGATGGCGAGCTTGCCGTCGCGAGCCTCCGGCTTGAGCGAGAGCGTGGCTAGGCCACCGGCAAATTCCACCTCGAGGTCGTCCTCGGCATCGTTGGCGGTAATCGCGGTGACCACCAGGTTGCCCAAGGCGTCATAGCCGGACTGCTCAGCAATGGCCTTTTGGAAGCTGGCGAGCAGGAACTGATCCGGCACCGTCGTCGAAGCCCGCAGCGTGCCCGCAACCGGCTCCTTGGACAGCGTCATGTCTTCGACGTGCACATCAGCGGCCGGTTGGCCGGTGATGGTGGTGCCCTCAATCTTCAGCGTGGACGGGGTCTTCATATCCATCTGCGGAATCTTGCCGTTGAGCAAACCAAAGACCATAGGGCTGGCACCAAAGCTCACCTCCGGTTCCTCGGAGGTCTCCACGCCCTGCTCCTTGGCGGACTGGGTAAATTGGCTCTTCATCTGAGAACCCAAGAACCAGCGCAGGCCGAGCTCAGCAAGCAAGATGATGAGCAGGAGCGTCACCAGTACGCCGATGAAAATTTTCCAGGCCGTCGAGGCGGGAGATTTAGAAGAAGCCATGACTACTAGTGTGGCGCACTGGATTAAAGTTGGCCAACTACCAGGTCCCAATCCACTGTGAGAACGTTGTCCCGCAGGCGGCGGTTCACCGGGTGGATGGGGACTGTCTGCCGGAGTTCTTCGCGCGCCATGCGCCAGCGCACCCGCGGGCCATATGGAGACCAGCCGGCGGCGCGGTCCCAGGCGGCGTCGGCCGCTTGCAAGAGCTCGTGGATCGGTTCACCCGGCACGTTGCGGTGGATGAGGATTTTGGGAAGGCGCTCCGCAATATCGCTGGGGCGCTCCACGTCGAAGGGATCCCAGGCGAGGGTCAGCGTGCGCGGGCCGGAGGCGTCGAGAAGCACCCAGGCCGATCTGCGTCCCAGCTCGTCGCAGGTTCCCTCCACGAAGTAGCCGCCGGGAGCCAAGCGTGAAGTCACCGTGTTCCAGGCTTTCTCCACCTGGTCGACGTCGTACTGGCGCAGCACATTGAAGGCGCGCACCAGCTGCGGGCGGTAGCCGGCAAGCTCGAAGCCGCCGAGCTCGAAGCTGACACCATCGCGCGGCGGCAGGACGCGCTCGGGGGAAATCTCTAGGCCCGTTACCCGGGTATGCGGGTTAACGCTGCGCAGCCAGCCGGCCCACTCCACGGTGGTGGTGTGGGAAGCGCCGTAGCCGACGTCGAGAGCCAGCGGCTTACTCGTGGAGCGCAACAGCGAGGAGATCTCCGGGTGCGCCACCATCCACCGATCGCAGCGGCGCAGGCGGTTGGGGTTGGTGGTGCCGCGGGTAACAACGCCAAAAGGCCGACCAGCGCTTTCCTGAGCCTTCAGGTTATGCGCGTGATCGGCCATGGCAACAACTGTGGTGTAGGGAGTTGTTTAGAGGTTGTTGGAGATCCACTCTTCGGTGAGCTTGCCCTCGTTGGTGTAGAGCTCCTGCAGAGCTTCAGCGACCTTCGGCTCGATGGCAGCGCCCATCATCGGGATGTTGACGGAAACCTCGGTGACGTAATCCAGAACGGTGGTCTCATCCTGGGCCTTGTAGGTGATGTCACCCTTGAAGTCGACCGGGGTGCCCTTGACGTCAGCGGTGAAGGAGACGGAAATCTGCTCGTCGACCAACTCGCCGATGGTCACGGTGCGCTTTTCCTTCAGATCCTGGGAGACCATGGCGCGAACGGCCTCCGGAAGGAGGGAGGTCGGAAGAATTTCGTAGAGCACAGCGGTGTTGCCGGTGAACTCGTGCACGGTACCCGGTTCCGGGGACAGCTTGGCCACGATGAAGTCCCAGTACTCCTGAGTGGTCAGTGCCTTGTGCACCTTATCGATGGGCTGGTTGATGATAACGGTGTTTTCGCTACGGGTTGACATGAGTTACAGACTACCTTGGTAGACGTGCTAGATAAATTCCTGACCCTCGCTGACATTGACGGAGTCACGCTGGATTCCGAGACCACCTTCGCCGATCTCACGACGCTGCGCATCGGTGGTGCACCGCTGGTGACGGTGCGCTGCGGCAGCGCTGAGTCGGCGGTTGCGGCCTTGGCCGCGCTTGACGACGCCTCCCAGGACTACCTCGTCGTCGGCGGTGGCTCCAACCTCGTGGTGGCGGAAGGTCAGCTGGATGTCGTGGTCGTGGTGCTCGACTTCGAGGATATCGATGTCACCGTGGCCAACGGCCTCGTGCGCGCTGATGCGGGCGCGGTGTGGGATGACGTCGTGGCCCTGACCGTGGAGTGCGGCCTGGGCGGCATTGAGTGCCTGTCCGGCATCCCGGGCAATGCGGGTGCCGTACCGGTACAGAACGTCGGCGCCTATGGCGCGGAGACCTCCGACGTCCTCACGCAGGTCTACCTCTATGAGCGCGCTACGCGGACCGCGAGCTGGGTACCGGCGGAAGAATTAGAGCTGGCGTATCGCTACTCCAACCTGAAGTTCACTGGACGCGGCGTGGTGCTGGCTATCGAGCTGCAGCTGACCACCGATGGACTGTCCACACCCCTGCGCTTTGGCCAGCTCACCCAGAACCCCGGTGAGCGCCGCCCGGTCGCGGAAGTCCGTGAGGAAGTGCTGAAGCTGCGTCGCGGCAAGGGCATGGTGCTCGACCCAGAAGACCACGACACCTGGTCAGCCGGTTCTTTCTTTACCAACCCCATCGTGGAACCGCAGCTTGCCGATTCCATCCAGGAAGCCGTCCGCGCCGCCCGCGGCGACGAGGATGCGGACCGCATGCCGCGCCACGTGGTGGGTGGGACCACCACGTCGAGAGAAAGAGGAGAAGATAAGGAAAAACTCTCCGCTGCGTGGCTCATCGAGCGCGCCGGCTTTGCAAAGGGCTACCCGGGTGAAGAATCGGGTGCGAAGGCAACCTTGTCCACCAAGCACACCCTGGCGCTGACCAACCGCGGTGAGGCCACTGCAGACGACATCGTTGCGCTGGCCCGCGAGATTCGCGCCGGGGTTCAGAAGGCCTTCGGTGTGACGCTGGAGCCGGAGCCCATCTGGCTAGGGGTAGAAATATAAGTGCGCAATATTTAAAATAGCGTTGAATTGCTAGCTCGCCGCCGCAAACACTAGGCGCCCAGAAAGGACCTCGCATGTACATCCCCAAAGACGTACTCTTTGCCATCCTCCTCTTTGTTTCGGCCCTTCTCTGCGCGGTGGCGATGCTGTTGGTCCCAGGCCTGTTCGCGGAGTTCAGCGCAGCGCGCTGCACCTTAATGGCGAGCGTCTTGGGGATCGGCGTCGCCGGGCTGTTTTTCTCCCGCATCCAGATCCGACGCCTCGAGCACTAGCGGTTAGGGCTCCATTGCCCCAAGCTTTCACCGCCGCTTAGGTCATGACGTTGAGCCACTCATCCTTGGCCGCGAGGAAATCGCGTGCGGCCTCCTGTGCGCCCTCGAGTGAGTGGTGGGCGCCCCAGCCGCACTGTACCTCGTTGGCGGCGGGAACCTCGGTGGCGTTGAGGATGTCATTGAGCGCGCCCTCGACGGCGCGGAGCAGCTCGTCCTGCTCCATACCGTTGGTGATGGCGTAGAAGCCGGTGCGGCAGCCCATCGGGGCAAAACCGATGAGCTTGTCGGTGTAGTTGCGCATGAAGTTGGCCATCATGTGCTCCACCGAGTGGATTGCCTCGGTGCCGAGGTGCTCCTTGTTGGGCTGGCAGAAGCGCAGGTCGTACTTGATAATCTCGACTCCGCCGCCCAGGTCGGTGCGGTCGGCGACGCGGATATAGGGGGCGTCGACAAGCCGGTGGTCGAGCTCGAAGGACTTTACGTTGATCTTGTTCTCGGTGTTCTTCTCAGTCATGCTTTCCCAGTGTAACCACGGCTTAGCCTGTGGCCCGAGTGTCCTTCCCCTGAATGCGGGCTGTGCCGCATACGCTGGTCAGATATGAGCGAAGAGGAGATTGACGGCAACGCTATGTCGGCCGAGGAGCCGGAGACAATCGTGCCGTTTAAGGGCCCGACCATCCTTGAGGTTCAAGGCCATGATGACGAGCGCAACCCCCTCGCCAAAGGTAATCGCCTGCGCAAGGAGAGCTGGGGGCTGGTCATCCGCCGCACGTGGAATGACTTTTTCCACGATGCCTTCATGGACCGCGCCGCCGGGATGACCTACTTCACGCTTATGGCTTTTGCGCCCACGGTGCTGGCCGCCTACTCCATTGTCACGCTCATCTTCTCCTCCCGCCAAGAGGAAGTGGAGCAGCTGACTTCTGAGTTCATTGAGCAGTACGTCCCCGGTTCGCTTTCTGAGCAAGCCCACATGATTGTCGGCACGATTATCGGCTCCAGCGCGCAGGGCACGTTGGCGCTGATCATCTCCCTGGCCATTTCGCTGTTTTCTGCCTCGGCGTATGTGCGGGCCTTCTCGCGGACAGCCAATACCGTGTACGGCCGGGTGGAGGGTCGTGGCATCATCCGGACGTGGGCGCTAATGTGGGGGTTGACAGCAGTCATCGTGGTCGGCGCGGTCATCGTGCTTTTTGCCAACTTGCTGCGTGATGCAGTTCTTAATGAGGGGCTGATTCCGCTTGCTCGCAACGTAGGACTAGAAGATGCCGCCACGTACTTGGTGCGAATCTTTCTCCCAGTGTGGAACTGGCTGCGCTTCCCAGTCACCGTGGTTGTGGTTCTCACGCTTATCGCGGTGCTCTATCACTTCAGCCCCAACGTGCGGCCCGGGCGCTTTAGGTGGATTACCTATGGCTCCGTGGTGGCGCTCGTGGGCACGGTCGTGTCCTGGGGATTGGTAGGCCTCTACCTGAAGTATCTTGCTGCGGCCAGCGCTTATGGTGCACTGAGTACCGTCATGGCGGTTTTCGTGGCCACGTGGTTGATGAACACTGTGTTGATCGTCGGCATCAAGATTGATGCTGAGGTGTTGCGTGCCAAGGAACTGCAACTGGGGCTACACTCCGAGCGATTTATCCAAGCCCCGCCGCGCTCTGATAGCTCCTCCCAAGCCCAGGCCCGCGCCCAAGAGAACCTGGAGCAGAGGGCGCGAGAGATTTCAGACAACGCGCGGCAGGAACAGAACGAGGCGGCAGAAGAGCCAGAGAAAGCAGGGGAAAAACGCGCCTAGATGCCAAAACCTTGCCCCCGCGCTGCGGCGCTAAGTTTGGCAGATAGGGCACCTGTGAAGCCTCCCGGAGGTAACGCTGCCTACTTCAAAGCGAGGTGGAAGGGAATCTCGGTGCCCGGCACGACGATGCCGAACAGGCCGTCTTCCGCGCCGTTCTCAGGCACGCTGACAGCCACTCGGCCGGTACGTTTCTCTTGCGGCTGGAAGGGAGTGTCTACGTCGATAAACCCATTGACATCCCACATGAGGGGCTGCCCATTCGATTCCTCGCCCGGGCCGAAGTAAAGGAACGCCATTTCCGAGCCGGCGTCGGTCTCGTTGCCCACGTACGTCAAGGTCAAATCAAAGACCAGGTATTTCTTCCCCTCGTCCGGCTGCTTGTAGGAAGGGTCCGCGGCCATGACTTCGTCCGTGCCATCGAAGTTGAGGTTGCTGACATCCACGTGCCATTCCGGCCCTTTCAGCGTCGTGTTGAGCGGTAGCGGGTTAGAACGCGAACCGGGCGTGCCTTCCTCAAGGACTTGGTTTCCGTTCTCATCAGGAACGCTGTTGTAGTATTCCGTCGCTGTTGGGGTGGGGGAGCCCGTGCTGTCCAGCGTCTCCTCCTCATCCCAGGGGCGCACCGTCGTGCCCACGACAGAACTTGATATTTCGGGTGTTTGCGTAGTGTCCGGAAGAGAACCGATGAATTTTGCGGCCATGAAGAAGAAAAAGACGACCGAGGCGATCAAGCTGCCCACCACAGTGATGATCAGGGCGACTGCTCCCCACGCAGTTGACTGGTTGCTGAGGAAAAGTGAGACCGCGCCGGTAATAAGCGCTGCGAGGAGAAGGATCCAGCCTGCGGCGTAGATGCCGGGGATGCAGGCGATGATTGTGCCGAGAACGGCGAGAACCGTGGCGATGATTCCAACGACGGACTTTTTCTTTAGTGGCTCTGGCTGGGGCTGGGCAGCCCCGTAACCGCCGCCAGGATTGTTATGGGGAGTGCCTAAGGGTGGGAAAGGCTGGTTGGCATAGGGGTTCTGCTGTGGTCCCCCGTGCTGGTGCGGCCTCTGCTGACCGGGGCCTGGGGGTGGAGTGTGCGGCGGATACGGAGGTTGGGTCATGAGTAGCTTCTTTCAGGAGAGCGTCAGATGAGTCCCGATAATAATCGCCGCATGGCTACTGCACCTGGGAAAGCAGCTAGCCGGGGAGCGCTCCTAACTGCCCGGCACACTGTTACTGCGCAGATTCTTCCGAAACCTGGCGGTGGCCAGCGGCCTTTTCTTGCCCGCGCTTATTAATCAGTGCTGAGACTAGGAATCCAAACCCCATAACCGTCGTGGCCCTGGTTGACCACTCGTAATCAGCGATGAGCCAACCGGCAAGGGAAATGACGCTGAGTGAGCCGACAGCTGTTATGAGGAATTTTTCAATATCCATGCTTCGTCCTCTGGTTCGTAGAAGTCTCGCAATTAAGTAAACGGTGCCTTATGCGAAAAACTATCACGAGGCGAAGGGTGCAGGCAGAAAAGAAGCCGAGGATGCCCGCTTCTTTGCGGACGTCCTCGGCTTGTTCTTAGGGCTTGCTGTTAGGGGCCAGCGCCCTAGGCGGAGGGGTAGGTGCCGTCCTCGGTGAGGCGCGCGGAGTCGTCGAGAAGCATGGCAATCTCGGCGGCCTTGGCGTCCTGTGCCGGGAGGCGGCGGCCTTCGATGACCTCGAACAGCGGGGCGCGGCCCAACATGCCGGCCTCGAAGTGTGCACGGCCAGTACGCAGGCGCAGCTCGGCGTGCTCACGCCACGAGGCGGCGGCGTCCGCCCCGCGCTGCTGGGACACGGCCTGCTCGAACACGCCGGGGTGGGCGTAGACGATGAGCGCGCCGACGTGTCCGAAGCCGAGCGAGGTCAGCGCCGCGGCCTTCACGCTGTGGCCCGCAGAGCCGAGGTCCAGCGGGGAGCGCAGCCACACCAGGTTCGGCGCCTTCGGGGCGATAAGCGGGTCGACGCAGTCCAGGGACACGTTCGCCGGGATGCGGTGCGTGCGGAAGACGTCGATGATGCCGCCGGTTTGGAAGAGCGCGGCACCCGCTTTGGAGTGGCCGGTGAGTGTCTTCTGGGAGATGACAAACATCGGCTGATCCTCATCGCGGCCAATCGCTGGCCACAGCAGGGAGTGCAGCTCGGACTCGTTCGGGTCGTTGGCGCGGGAGATGAAGCGCTCGTCGATGCCGCCGGCGACCACGACGTCGGCCTTGCCCAGTGCACTCTTGCTGCATAACCAAGATAAAGATCCAGCCCACTCTCGACTAGGGCGAGGCGGGCTGAACGATTAAACGAAGCTTGTCACGGCGCACGACACCCCGCCAGACGGACGAACAAATGAGCAGGCAGTGAATGCGGTTGAATGGACGGTGTCAAGTTTTCGTGGCTGGGTGAATTTCCTTGCATCATCAATCGCATGTAGAAATCGCGTAGATCGTGTAGGCTCACACGCAGCACTAACAGCCCGAAAGAAGAAGAACAAGAAAGCATAAAGGAGGCGAACCGCGATGATGACCCATAACAATCAGCCGCTAGGACGCCTCTTTAAGCAACTCTTCTAACAGGCTGACTTGACCATTTCCCGGGAAAGCGGCCCTGCTTATCCCGGACGTTGGTGCCAGCCGCGCGACCCGCGCGCACAACTTATAAGTCAGCCGCCCAAGCAGGCCCTTTCTCACGAACTGCGTTACGCAAACGCAGAGAAAGGCTCTCTTATGCGCCTGCACAACTTCGCCTCCATTGTTGAAGACAAGACGGTGGCGCAGGCACAACTCGTCGCTGACCTGCCCTTCGTCTACCCACATGTGGCGCTCATGCCTGATGCCCACTTTGGCAAGGGCTCCTCGGTCGGCACCGTCTTCGGCACGCTGCGTGCCGTCATCCCGGCGGCCGTCGGCGTGGACATCGGCTGCGGCATGATTGCCGTGCGGACCCACCTCACGCACGCGGATATCCAGGACTTCGCGCTCGAGGACCTGCGCACCGCAGTCGAAGACTCCATTCCGCTCTCGCCCGGCAATTACAACGGTTGGATGATGGACCCGCGCACCGAGGCTCGTACGCGTGAGCTCGCGCAGCTGGCCCAGGACACCGGCGTGGATCTCGGCCACTCCAAAAACTGGCGTCAGCAGCTGGGCAGCTTGGGCGGTGGCAACCACTTCATCGAGCTGTGTCTCGACGAAGAGGACCGCGTCTGGCTGTTCCTGCATTCTGGCTCGCGCGGCGTGGGCAACAAGATCGCACAGGAGCACATCGAGGCCGCGCAGCGTCACTGCGAGAAGCACTGGATCCAGCTCGCGGACAAGGACCTGGCCTACCTCGTCGAGGGCACGGAAGAGTTCGACTCCTACATTGCGGATCTCCACTGGGCACAGCACTTTGCGCTGCTCAACCGCGATGAGATGATGGACCGCTTCCTCGACTGCGTCGCCACCTGGTCCGGCGCGGATCGCGAGACCCTCGAGTTCGAGCGCATCAACTGCCACCACAACTACACCCAACGTGAGAGCCACTACGGCAAAAATGTGTGGCTCACGCGTAAGGGCGCCATCAAGGCGGACGAAGGCGACCGCGGCCTCATCCCCGGCTCGATGGGCACCACTAGCTACGTCGTGGAAGGCAAGGGCTACCCGCCGGGCCTCAAGTCTGCGCCGCACGGCGCGGGTCGCGTCATGTCGCGCACCCAGGCCAAGGCCCGCTTCACCGAGGCGGACCTTGCCGCACGCATGGAAGGCATCGTCTACCGTCCCGGCGCCGAGTTCGTCGATGAGATTCCGGACGCCTACAAGGACATCGACTGCGTGATGGCCGATGCCGCCCAGCTCGTCGAGGTCAAGCACACCCTGCGCCAGATCCTCAACGTCAAGGGCACCTAACCTGCGCCATGATGGGACCGTCACTTTTAGTGACGGTCTCTTTTGAGCTTTCCGACGCCCCCTCCTCCTGCAGCGTCGCATCAGCACGACGCTTTGCCTTATGCAAGGAAACGAAGTGCGTGACCACTATTGATTACTGCTTATTTATCGCGAAGGGCTGGAACTGCTCGGCCGGTCGGGGGTGAAAGCTGAGTATTAAACTGCGTCGAGGCGAGTTGGCGTTCAGCATCGTCGACCAACATGAAAACATCGTCAGCGAAGTAACCGAGAAGCCCGCCCGCACCGATGACTTTCTTACGCAGAATGCCAGCGTCGGTGAGTGAATCGAGAGCATCTCGGGCCGTGCTTGTCGATGAAATCCCCAGCTCGGACTTCACGATGGACACCGTGACCAAAGGCATGGCAGGAAGCTTCTTGAGCAGTTGGAACTCCGTTGAATTCGATTTCAATGCGCGCTTGCTTCCTTGCGCAGTGCGGTGGTGATTGACCTTGTCCATCCATTCTGCTTCTAGCGCGGCGACGCTATCCGCAAGTTCAGCTGCTTTGGTGGTGGCGACTTGTGCAGCCTCGACGAAGAAAGAGATCCATGCCAGCACGTCACCCTCGCGGAATTTCGTGAGTCCGTCGACGTAACGGTCACCGAGCGTTGCCAGCACCATACTGACAGGGAGAACCGCAGCATCGGTGAGCCCTCTGCGCTGCAAAAGTGCGTGAATCATGGCTCGTCCCACGCGCCCATTCCCATCCGGGAATGGGTGGATGGTCTCGAACTGTGCATGAACGAGCGCTGCTTGAACGAGCGCGGCGTGGTCTGCCCCGTTGAAGTATTCAATGAGATCATCGAGGAGTTCTGGGACTTGCACGGGAGGCGGGGGAACAAAAGCTGCATCGATGGGGTGATAGCCAGATCCGCCAATCCAGTTTTGAGTAGTACGTACTCCTTGTAAAGGCTTTTCTGCAACGAGCGCTGTCTGTATTGCAACAAGGTCATCCAGGACCAGCTCGTCTTTGTAAGCCAAGTCTGCATTGATGGTGTCGAGGATGGCGACATTGCGGGCGACAGCTGTTGCGGATTCTTTGAAACCCCGAATGTCGGAATCTGATTCACGCGCGAGGATCGCCATGGCCACTTTGTCGGAGTTCGGAGCAATTCCCTCGATCCGGGAGGAAGCGACGGCCTCAGAACGGAGCAGGAGTCGCGCAACTCCTTCAAGGGAGTGGGTATTGTCTCTCATCCCAAGATTGTGAATCTCCCGCTCGATGCGAACGATACGTCGCGAGAGCTCGGACGGAAGCTTCAACGACATACCTGCGAGGGGATCGGGAACAAAAGCATAATACTTCCCGCCTTGCTTGGCGCGTCGAGAAAGACCGCTGCCATCAGCAGGGATCCATTCCAATTCGACTGTCTTTGCCACAGCTGACTCCTCTCATGCGCTTGGGGCATTGGGGATAAGGTTTATCTCGGTAGATTGATGTCCTAGTTTACCGGGATAGCTGTTATCCCGGTGGACTGCGAGCACAAAAGATTAACGGAGCTCCAGTAACCGGTAAGATGCTTCAATGTTGTGCAGACGAGGCAGAAGCCGGATATAACCTCGAAGTCTTGCGTAAGCGGGGACGATTGATTGCTAAAGAATATTCTTCTTTGCGGTCGGCACGAGAACTGGAACAGGAGAGTTCCGAGAAGCTGAAGTGATGCTGATATGAAGGCAGCGGAATTTGAGGCCGGAGAGACGAAGCCGGCATTACACCAAGTGAGCCTTGTTATGATTATCGAAGGTTTGTCTGTGGCGGCCCCTTGATCGTGGTCTTGCCCGGTTGAGCTGTAGATTTTCGTGAATTGATAAAGGGAATAGAGGCGTCACAATGGCAAAGTTGAACCTGCGCGCGGTCGAAGAACGAACGTCGAAACTAGGCGGCCGTGCCGAATACGATCGCGAGTTCTTGTTCGATTTGCTTGAAGCCTATGGCCGCGCCAAATCCTCAATTACGCGACTGAGGTCGGGAAACCTCGATGTGGCGCAGGATCCTTCGCGAGAAGTAGCGCAGAAGAACGTTGTTTACTTCCATGAATCAGAGTCGGGACAGGCTTTCGATGATTTTGTTCGGTTGTCGACTGCGGCTCACGTCATACCTCGATGCGCAAGGTCGCAGAAGAACTCGGGATCAATCGCTCGACTTTGGGATACTGGTACAAGCAATTCGGCACCAACGTGCCTAAGGATGATGATGCATCGTCACCCGTAGAAAAGCTTGCTGATGCGGAAAGAATTCGCCAGTTAGAACGCGAAAACAAAAGGCTTCGTGAAGAGCGCGATATTCTGCGCAAGGCCGCGAAGTATTTTGCGGAAGAGACGACCTAGTGATCCGCTTCCAGTTCGCCTGTGACAATCTCGCCGACTACTCGGTCAAGCGGATGTGCACAGTCCTGGGCCTAAATCGGTCTTCGTACTACAAATGGAAGAAATCGGCTCCGCGGCGCCGTGCGCGCCTTGTAGATGACGCTGTGATGGCCGCGGAGATCCAGGCCATTTTCGATGCTGAAAACGGCGTGTGGGGCGCTCGTCGCATCACTGCCGAACTCAACGATCCCACACGTCGCGACGGTGCTACAACCCCTGCCAAGCGGATCAATCGCAAAAAGGTGGCCCGCTTGATGCGGGCCCAGAACCTGTTCGGATTTCAGAAGAAGCGCAGGGTCAAGACCACTGTGCGCGACAAAGGCCGGCGCGTGTTCGCAGACTTGGTGAACCGTGACTTCACCGCCTGCGCTGCAAATCGTGTGCTTGTCGGCGATATTACGTATCTGCCGATCGCAGACGGAACGAACATGTACTTAGCAACAGCTATTGATTGTTTCTCCCGCAAACTTATCGGCTTTGCTATCGCAGATCACATGCGCACCGAACTGGTAGAAGAAGCCCTCGAAAACGCTTCCCACCTGCGAGGAGGTCTAGACGGTGCGATTTTCCACTCAGATCACGGAAGCGTGTACACCTCATCGCAGTTCCAGGCAACATGCAGGCGCTTGGGCGTTACCCAGTCGATGGGCGCGGTGGGAACCAGCGCGGATAATTCGCTCGCTGAGTCGTTCAGCGCGGCTTTAAAACGGGAGGTCCTCAAAGATACAAAGACCTTCGCCAATCAACTTATCTGCCGCAGAGACGTATTCCGGTGGTGCGTGCGCTACAACACGTGCCGTCGGCACACATGGTGCGGATACCAAACCCCCGATGAGTTCGAGTCCCAAGCCGCTTAAGGCCTGATAGGCTTACACCTACATTTTGTTCACCCCACGGTGTCTACTTTCCGGGGGTCGGGCTCCTTGAAACCGTCGCTCACCAGTCGCCCAGAGTTCTCTTTCTGGAAGTCCTGGATTTTGATTAGGTCTGGGAGCATTACGGTGTTTCAATCATTCCAACTGGACGGGGAGATGAGGTATATGTCGTCGAAAGTTATTTGGCTTAATCGTTCTATGGGGTAATCCTTATTTTAAGAGCATTACAGTGCAGAGTGGAACTATCAGGATTGAACTTCGTCGAGTTGAGATAGCAATGGTATTCCGCGAACCGCTGAGGTTAGCGTCATCATGGTGGCAATGAGCGCGAATGTTGAAATGAGTCCGAGTGTTGTTGAAGCTCCCCAGTGCTCAAATCCAAAGCCAGCGAGAAATGCTCCGAATGGCATGAGAAATATTCCAGGAATGGTAGAAGCTGTGGTTACTGCGCCCATTCGGTAGTCAGGGGTAATGGCGGCAGTAAAAGCCCCAATTGCAGTATTAAAAGACGCTAGGGGTAGACCCGCGATAAACAAAGCAATGATGGTGGCGACCGTATTGCTATGTAGTGTGGTAAGCACAATAAGGCTTATTGTGAAGGTAAGTAAAGCTATAGTGCCAAGTTTTCCTAGTGGTACAACCTCTGCTAGCTTGCTGGCCAAAAAAGAACCTACGATGACACCGGATCCAAAAGATGCTGAAATCAAACCGATAATGAATGCAGATTCTCCTGTAGCGCGGTATGAAAAAATCAGTACCAAGATAAAAGCTGACATTGGAATGTTGGCAACGGCTGCCACGAGAGTGATTGCGCGCAGCCCTGTGTGGCTAAATACAAAACGGAACCCATCAGTCGAGGACTTTAGAACAGAAACATTTGTGTCGTGTTCTTCGGGTAGCTGATTTGTTGACGCTGAATTAGGCTTTCGAGGAACGAGAGCGCAGGCGATGGCATGGAATGCTCCCTGGACAAAAAGAGCTAAGTGGGGGTTTAAACCGTAAAGAAGTCCGGCGCTCGGTCCGCCGAAAACTTCCGCAGTGGATTCACGTCCATGCGCGATAGCATTTGCTGTACCTAGATCGCTTGTAGGGACCATCTGCTTGATGAGACTTTGTTCGCTTGGTGCGTCGAATGCAGAGAGCGCGGAAGCGAGAACGATGCATAAAACTATGGGGAGTAACGGAAGATCACTAAAGGAGAGCATGAGAGCAATGCTGATCCAAATGATCGTTTGAGCGAGAGTAACTAGTTTTAGCACTACTGAGGGATGAAACTTATCTGTTAATGCACCGGCAAACAGGCTCAAAAGAATAAGCGAACCTGTTCCAAAAGCTGATACTGATCCTGCCAGTGTGGCGTTTTTGCTTATGTCAAAAATCAATAGTGGAACTATTACTGAAGCCATTGCATAACCAGTTTGGTTGAACGCCATTGTTCCGACTAAGCGGCGATAGCCAGGAATACTCATTAAGGTGGCCATTTCTTAGTCCTTTCATGAAGGCTAATGTTGGCAAGACGAGGGGAAATCAATGGAATATTGATTTGAATAGTCTGCAAGGTTTTGATGTAGAACTTTGCCCATAGATAAGTTGGTTCTTGAGACTAAGAACCTTAAGGCTTCGAGTGAAGCCAATGCACTGGCTATTGACACGATAGGTGCTATCGCAGCGTTAATTCCAAGAGGGGTTTCCTCGTAGAGTCCAGAAGTATTATTCTGTTGCAGCCGTTGTTTTTCACTTTCTCGAAGGCATCGGTAGCACCCTGTCGTTCCGGGGACAAAAGTCGCGCAAACCGCCATCGGCCCGGCGTAGCTGCAGTCAATCCAGGGCTTTTTGGTGGCTATTGCGGCTTCTGATACCCAATATGCCGATTCGGGTGGGTTGTCGATTGCTCTTATAGCTAGATCTGCTTCCTTGAAAATGGGAATTAATTCCTCTACTCCTTCAATTTTTCGCTCGATCGTACGTACTGAGCAATCGCTATTTAACTCTCTAATCCTATTTTTGAGTTCATCAGTCTTTAATTTGCCGATAGATTTTTCCGAATAAGCAATTTGTCGATTCAGGTTGGACAACTCGACAGTGTCAAAATCAACGAGAGTTATTTTTCCTATTCCACTTGCGGCCATCTGTAACGCGATGCTAGATCCAATGCCTCCGGCCCCTAAAATACAAATGCTCGACGAGCAGATAATTTCTTGAGGAGCCCATCGATCAAATTTCCCAAATCCGCCTAGCCATGAGTAGAGCGCAGTACTGCGAGAAAAACGAGTCTGTTGTTCTGGGGTTAAGTTGGGTTGAGAAATGGCCTCAATGTGTCCTAGCTGGATTAGCTTCTCGAGCAGAGTATGTGCATTAAAGGGAGAAATTCCCGTTTGCTTAGCGATCTGTTCGGTAGCTTCTTGCTGATTTAGGGTGCCGTTTAAAATTTTATTCAATTTTTGGAGATGGTGGTCTGGATCCTGGACATAGTGCCCGATTCCTGCCGTGTTTGATCCAACAACTGACCTGCCATCCCCTAGAGGCCTAACTTCATGGGCGGTCCGGAATGATATCAAGGACATTGTTCTCCTTAAAGTAAAAAGGGGGCCCGAATGTATTCAGGTCCCCGTGGTTGTCTGATGTTTTATGCCTGTCCAACGCGGTGGGCTTCCATCAGATTCTGGGTGGAAATCACTTCAAAATCGAATGACATTGGCCTCCTCCTTTCATGAGTGAAGTTACAGAAAGGGTAGCAGTGAGCCAAGGCACAGTCAATGAAAAATATAATTTAATTCTCTAAGGGAACGTGTGACATATTTTATAATGTTTAAAAGGCATCTCATGTGAAGGTTGTCTGGGGTGGTGGTTTGTTGCTGTGACGTCTTTCGAATTTCCAGGGTCACAGCTTTGACTATGGCCAACTTGCCCAATGATTGCGGTGGTTGAGTGGTGTTTTTAGTGTTAGTGTTATGACGTTAAAGCGCTAACGTTTTAACGCTAACGTTTCCTGACTTAGGTCATTTTAGTCAGACAGTTGGGGTAGCTTTTCGGCGAGTTCGCGGACGCCGGCGGGCAGGTCGGTTTGTGCGTGGAGTGTGTGGCCTGAGATTTCGACGGTAAACGATCGGTATTTCTTCAAGATTCGTACCAATCGCTTCAGCGACAGGCCCGAGGCTTCTTCCAACACGTGGCCTGTGGCCATCGCTGCCATCACAATGGTCAGGTGAGCGTGGATGGAGCCTTGCGATAGGTTCAGTACGCCCAGAACGCTAGAATATGCTTGGGCTTCGACTTTACGAGCGTTAAACATCTGGCCGATGAGCTGTGCTGTCGCTGTCCCAATACTTTTCGCCCAGTCTTCCAAGCGTTGCCGGTTCCACTGGGTGTTTAAGTCCTTATGGTTGTCGGGGACATGCTCATCCAAGGTGGAGTAGCCATAATTAGCAGGGGCAATACGATGTAAAGCAACAATCTCACCGTCGTAGAAGACATCCAGATAGTCATCAAAGAGTTGCACGTCGACGAACTTGCCCGCTAGCTTCCACGGCACTGAATACCAGTGATTGGCGATCCGGATGTGGTAGTTCATTGCGACCTTGGACTTCTTCCACCGCGACCACGACCACCGCCGGTCGGGCAACGGGCGCAGCAGCTGTTGCTCATGGTCTTCAAACAACTGGCGACGAGAGATATCCTGCCCGCGGTAGGGACGGCGATCGTTGATGAAATCGCTTTGGTCCTCGAGTGCTTTATTGAGCATGTCGAAACTGTAGAACTCCTGGTCGTCGAGGTATTCTACGCACCATTGCTGGGTAATATCCACGGCCTTTTCAATATTCGCCTTGTACCGCGGCCGGTAGCGTTTCGCCGCAGTAATACCTATCTGATAGAAATCGGCAAATGTGGAATACTCCGCAACCGGGATACGCCCCCGCAGCCCACGGGAAATCTGTTGCGTGGCTGTAAGCGCGTTATCCGGGATCAACCGCAGCGGACAACCACCGAAACACTCCAAAGCCGCACGGTGGGCTAAAAGCCACGACCGCATTTTTTGATCCGGCCACGCCGATACATGCCTCATCCCTGAGTGCGGCAATGAAGCTACAAACAAGTGCGCGGTAAACCGCTGGCCCGAGACCGGATCCACAACGACCATTCCATCGCCCGACCAGTCCACCATGAGCTCGTCACCGGGATCGTGATTCAGTTGCGCTGACAGCTGATGAACATCGACATAATGCTCAAACAGCGAACAGTACTGTCGATACGAATAATGACGCTGACCAGTACCAACAGGTAACTTCAGGTACTTGGCGTGCGCGACTTTCAACGTCACGCGCTTGCCAGAGACCATCCGCTCGGCAACCTTTTTGAAATCCGGTGCGAGGAACTCCGCATCGTTGCGACGCCGGTTATCCGGAAATAGCTCCTCTAACTGGGCATTCGACAATCCAGCAATCCCACGAGCATCGATTTGATGGTCCCTTACAACGCGACTGCCCTTATCAATCGTCGACTTCGAGACCCCTAAATCGGCTCGAATCTGGTTCCAGGAACGATTCCCGGCAACCAAGGCAAACATGATGGCACGGTAATCCGTCACCACCATCACTCCTTCCACGTGAACGCGATCCACACGTACACACTGCGCGGGCCGTCCACTAAAGAGTGCCCAAAAACTACCCCCGGTACCCGATATCCGCACCGGTCGGTACTCGATACCGCCCTACCGGTACTAAATAGCGTCGCGCGTCATGAGTCTTCGTTTAAAGACTATTGGAAACAGAACGATGCTGAAGGAAGCTATCAAGCTAGACGGCGGATTCTTAGCGCAATATTTGATCCGTTTGAGAGGCATGTCGAAGGCCTCGAAGATGCGCAGCTTCAAGGAAAATTGGTTTCTCCTGTTAGCCCGCGGGATTCTACCGGATGGGTGCGGATTGATACAGAAATCAAGGAGCTCCGTGAGAAGTTTGCTTTTGCAAATATTCAAAGTGACTTCAGTGATGTCGGTAATCGGGTGGTTCGCATTCTCGATGAATTGTTAGCGGACATGAAAAGCTGACCGGAGGCGGACATAAAAAAGTCCGCCTATGGCCATGAGAAACTGACCAGTGGCGGACACCACGGGGGCAGGGCGTGTTCGAATGATTGACTCGTCCTGTTGGAGTATGGTAAGCGAACTTATCCCCTCTGGTTCAGAGCCCTGTTGTGACGTCGATCTAGCGCTGGGATGCTCCTCGAGTCCGAACGACGATGACGTGATGCATCAGCCGACCGATGGGAGCCGTGTTGTTCGGTGTCGGGCGCACCTGTGGCATGAGGTCCGTGAAGCTTGGCACATGTGATTTCACGGAACGTGCCGACGGCGCGCGGCCGCGTGCTGTGGTTGCCTTCGATAGGCACGAGGAACCCGGTGTTGGAGTCACCATCGGCGACGGCGGGGCCACAGGCCTGACACCTCAACTTCACCCCTGCTTCTTCTAGAAGACAATTGCTGCTGATTAGAGACGGAGTCAGGTCCGTCCATGCTTTTCGCTAGATGAGTCCGGTTAGACTCTTCTATCGAACATCGGATGAAGACCCCTTGTTTTCCTACCCCCAATAAAAACTCCCCAAACCCCTAAATCCCGTGTCCGCCACTGGTCAGTTTTTCATGTCCGCCAACATGAATTGAACCGCGTAGCCTTTGACGAAACTCGTCACTTACGGAATGGTGATGATGCGGATAAATTTAATGCGGGAAACTCAAAAACCGGCTGGCACGAGTTGTTGAAGTAGAACTTCCAGGACCAGCGAATAGTGAACTGCGTAGTTTTGTTCGTAAGGCAGTTTCGTTAGCTCATTCGATAAAACACGCACCGAACTCATCGCGCCGTGAAGCTGGCATAATCGCTGATTCCGTAATCATGCTTGTCAATATTTTTCGGCGGATGTTTGAAAGCGTGTGATGGAACATTTAATTGAAAAGCGTTGGTGAGCAAATATCGTCGCGACATAGAGCGAAACGAGGTTAGTCCGAAAGGAAAGGGCCAGTTCGTACTTGAACTGGCCCTAATTGCTAGAGGTTACGCACCCGGGAATTCACCGTTGCTGCCCAGGCGCGCATCGGCGTCGAGGAGCATGGAGATTTCCGCGGCCTTGTCGGCGTCGACGAGACCGTAGCCGTCAATCATCACCTTGGCGTCGGCGTGCGGTAGGCGGCGGCCCTCGATGACCTCGAAGAGCGGGGCGCGGCCCAGCATTCCGGCCTCGAAGTGTGCGCGGCCGGCGCGCAGGCGCTGCTCGGCGTGCTCACGCCACTCGGCAGCTGCATCCGCCCCGCGCTGCTGAGACACGGCCTGCTCGAACACGCCGGGGTGGGCGTAGACGATGAGCGCGCTGACGTGGCCGAAGCCAAGCGAGGTCAGCGCCGCGGCCTTCACGTTGCGGCCCGCGGCTGCCAGATCCAGCGGCGAACGCAGCCACACCAGGTTCTTCGCCTTCGGCGCGATGAGCGGATCAACGCAGTCCAGCGACACGTTGGCCGGGATGCGGCCGGTGCGGAAGACGTCGATGATACCGCCGGTCTGGAAGAGCGCGGCACCCGCCTTGGAGTGGCCGGTGAGCGTCTTTTGCGAGATGACGAACATCGGCTGGTCCGCGTCGCGGCCGATAGCTGGCCACAGGATGGAGTGCAGCTCGGACTCGTTCGGGTCGTTGG